>CAMLCX010000111.1 GCA_946478635.1 uncultured Pseudomonadota bacterium | reverse complement strand
GAATTCATTCATCGAGCCCAAAAACTCTCCGACGCTGCGGCTCTCGGGTGAATGATAGAGATCCTCCGCGCCGCCGATCTGCAAGATTTTGCCGCCGCTCATGACGGCAATGCGATCGGCCAGCGCCATCGCTTCCACTTGATCGTGGGTCACGTAGAGAACGGTGATACCCAGTTTTTTCGCCAAACTCCGGATCTCGTCGCGAACTTCTTCTCTCAAGCGCGCATCGAGATTGCTCAACGGCTCGTCCATGAGCAAAACCTTAGGCTCTACGGCCAGCGCCCGCGCCAAGGCCACTCGCTGCTGTTGCCCGCCGCTCAGAAAAGGCACGGGCCGATCGGCAAATGTCTTGAGCTGAACCAGTTCCAATGCGTTCATCACGCGGTCTCTGACCGCCTGCCGCGGCATGCGGCGCTTCCCGTCGGTCAGGGGGAACGCCACGTTGTCGAACACCGTCATGTGCGGCCACACCGCATAGGACTGAAAAACCATGCCGAGGCCGCGATCTTCCGGAGGGACGAAAATGCCGCGCTCCGGCGCGCTGACAATTTGTTCCCCGAGCTTGATTTCTCCGGCGTCCGCTTTTTCAAGCCCCGCGACGCAGCGCAGCAACGTCGTCTTGCCCGAACCGCTGAGCCCGAGCAGAACAAAGAATTCCTTCTCAGTGACCCGCAAATCGACCGCGTCCACCGCGCGCACCGACTCGCCGCCACTTTTGAAAATCTTCGTAAGGGAGCGAATATCGATCATATTTATTTACACCGACGTATTAATCCATCGCGGCGAAGCCCTAGCCGAAAAGGAAAACCAAGACTCACCACGAAGTATTACTTTAGTTCAAAATTTGCGTGGCCTGCGCAAATTTTTCAGGCACCAGCTACGATTCGAGTCTACAGGACAATTCAACCTCACCACGAAGCTCACGAAGAGCACGAAGTTCGGAGTTTTTATCATCCAATTCCTTCGTGTCCTTCGCGCCTTCGTGGTGAATCCTTCTTTTTTGTTTGCAGCTCTACCGCGCTGGGACCTTCGTGGTTAGGTCCAATTCTCCTGTAAGGTCGAGGCGGTGCAATCCCTGCGCCCTACTCCACACAAAGCCTGAAGAACCAACTATTTACGCCGACGACTCTACGTGTTGCAGGCGGCGCGCGTAGATCCAAAAGGTGACCACGAGCGGAGACATGACCGCCATCATGACAATCGCGATGGCGGCGGCGTCCCCTAACCCACCGCCGTGCCATTGCCCCCATATATAAGTCGAAAGCACCTGGCTCTTGGGCGAGGCGAGAAAAACTGCCATGGTCAGTTCGCGATAGGCCGACAGCGACGTCCATATCCACGCATACGCGATGCCCGGGCGAATCAGCGGCACGATCACTTTGGCCAATATCCGCAACGTCGAAACGCCGCCGATCTGCGCCGCTTCCTCCAGCTCCCTGTGCAACTGGATCATGCTGTTGTTCAGCACCCGTGTGCCAAAGCTCACCCAACAGACAACGTAGACGGCCATAATGACGTAGATCGTGCCATAGACCGGCAGGATGTTGGAAATTAACAGCGCGAAGTAGGCAACGGCCAGCGCAAAAAGCAGGTTGGGCACCGGATGCGGCAGAAATGCGACGGCATCCAGCGCGATGCGCCAGCGCCAACGGGAGCGCGTCACGATCCACGAGATTGCGGCGCAAATGATCACGATCAACGTCGGCACCAGCACCATGAGGAGCAGCGTATTCACGCCCGCCTGCAGAAGGCCGCTATCCAATGCGAGCGCGCTATAGCGCTCGAAAGTTATTGTAGCCAGCGCCTGGCGCGACGGAATCTGCATGTAGGGCAGCAGCGAAACCCAGAAGATTGCGAGCAGCGGCAACACGAAGGCCAAGGCGAAATAAAGGCCAAGCAGCCCCCAGCCAAGAATCCACCAGCGCCCCAACTCGACCGGCCGGGACTGGTAGGATTTTCCCGAAACGATTTGATAGCGGTGGCTCTGCTTTAACGCGACGAAGTAAGGAATCATCAGGATCAGTGAAAACATCACCATCAAGGTGCCGTAGGCGCCGCTGAGCCCGTAACGCGGCAGTCCTTCGTTCGGATTGATCATGAAATAAACCGCGGTGCTGAACGTGAAGATATTGTTCGCCATGCCGATAACGCCGGGAACGTCGAAGGCGGCGATCGCCACGGTGAACATCCAGATCACCGCCGAGAACAACGCCGGCCAGATCAGCGGCAGCTCCACGCCGAGCAGCGTTTTGAGTTTGCTGACGCCGTGCACGTTGGCGGCCTCCACCAGGGCGGGATTCATGCTGCGCAGAGCGGCCGAAATCATCACATAGGCCAGCGGTGTCAGGGTGAGCCCCTGGACAAACCCGATGCCGCCCAGGGTGGCGACATTGAGCGGCGCGCTCTTCAGGCCGAATAACTGCATCAAAAATATATTGATGACGCCGATGCGCGGATGGCATAGAAAGACCCAACCCATGGCTTTGAGAAACGTCGGAAACAGAATGCCGACGCTCAACAGGCTCATGGCCAAAGCTTTGTAGCGAATATCGGTGCGCTCGATGAACCAGGCGAACAGAAATCCCAGCGGGATTGCCACTGCGATGGTCACGGCGGAGAAGATCAGCGTTGTCACCATGACCCGGTAGTTATAAGGATCGGTGAGCAGCGCAGTGTAATTGCTCAACGTATAAGGCGACGCTTGGCCGGGGACGCCGGTGCGCAGGCTCATCCACACGATCATCGCGAGCAAACCGACGATGGCCACCGCCGCGACACCAGCCACGCCGAAGATAACGGCCTGCGACCAGTTGATCGGCGACGACCGCCGCAAGACCTGCGCGTTTTCAATGACACTCATCTTAATTACAGTTCAAAGTTCAAGGTTCAATGTTCAATGTCAGATCTTACGTAAGTGCAAAAGCGTTCTTCGCAACCCTTGAACTTTGAACGTTGAACCTTGAACGGCGCATGCAATGCGCTCATTTGAGCAGAATTTTGGTCAGCTCGTTCTCGAAGGGGGCGTCATCCTTCATGAATAACTCGTTGAGCTCGGCCGGATCTTGAAGCTTGATCTTGTTGCTCTTGACGTATTTCGCCATCAACGTGCCATCCACAAGATACGAGGAGCGCCAGTCATATTTCTCGAGGACGGCTTGTGCCTCTCGGGTGGTCATAAAGGCGATGAACAACTTGGCGGAATCCGGATGGGCGGAGTTTCGCGGCACGGCCAGCTGATAATAGGACGAAGTCGCGGGCGTCGATCCGGGCAACCCCACCAACGGCGCGCCCTTGGCCTGCCACTTCCACATCGCCTCCAAAGCGCCGCCGGTGCTCGCCATGATCGGAAACTCACCGCTGACGATGCGCTCCTCTTCGCCCTGTCGCAGTCTTCCACCCGCCAGCGGCGCCAGCTTGCGCGCGAAGGACAGCACCTTTTCTTTGCCCCAGCTTCCCGAGACCCGGATCAACCAATGGATGTATGCCGGAATGGCAATTTTCCCAGCCCAGGTTGGGCTCAGCGCCGGATCGATGAGATCCTCGTAGCTCTTCGGCGCCTTGTCCTTAGGAATCGCATTGGAATTGTAAATGATGCCGTGAAACGACGCATAGACCAGCAAGGTCTCCTGAGAAATAATTTCCATCTCTTTGGTGACCCAGGGGAAGGTGCCCGACCAGTTGACTTTCTGCAACGCCTTATCGCGATTCATATCGCTCATTGTGCCGTCGGAACCGAGATATAAATCGGTCGAGGATTTGGCTCCGGACTTGAGCTCGGTCAAAATGCGCGCCGCCACCTGTGGGAAACTCGGGCCGGGCGCGAGGTTAACCTTGTGCTTGAGTCCGAATCTCTTATTGAAGCCGGCTTCCAATTCGGCAAACCCTTTTTTGCCGCCGAAGGTAGAAGCGCTCGCGACCAGCGTGACCTCGCCTTCTTTTTTTGCGCCGGCAATCAGTTGTTCAAGCGACTGGGCTTGTAGCGGATATGCGGTGACAATCGCTACAAAAGCGCCCAACGCTGCAATGGCTGTACGCATAATTTTTCTCCAAACAGTGTATTCGAAGATAGAGGATCGAAGATCGAGAATCGCTATCGGTCATCGGCCCTATTCCATCCTCCATCCTCTATGCTCGATTCTCGACCTATTCACGATCCTCGACTTACTCATGCCAACGATTCGACCGCATCGCGACTCGAGTCGAAGGCAATCGGCTGAGCCTCGGTTCGGAAGACGCCGATGGGATCTTTGCCCTGAGCCACCGCGTCAATCGCATCACGGATCATCTTCCGCAGCATCAGGATGCCCTGATCGGATGTTGCCAGATGTTCCTTGGTCCGGTCGGCGATGGCGCCCTGGGTTTCTTGAGCGACTCGATCTTGCTCCCGGTTGGGCAAATTCCACCAGCCGTCCTGCACACGCTCGTAAACTCCGGGTTGATCCTTTTTGAATCCCCGGGTCTTTAACGGCTCCGGACGGCTCGCCTTGCCGTTTTTATGGGGATAGAAGTCGATCCAAAAAGTGGTGGTCGTGGTATCGTCGGTCGGCACGCGAAAGCGCATCACCTGGCGCGGTTGTTCACCGACGCGCGCAGCAGAGTGCCTCACATGGGAGGGAAAGACGAAATGAGAAATGCGCGGCTTTGACACTCCTTCAACCCAGGTGGTTTCTTTGATGCCGACCTGGGTCGGCTCCCACTTGATTGTCGGGCGCTTCATCGCCATATTCGGGTAACCAGCCGCATGCAAGGCGATGGAGTGGGCGCCGTCGGAAGAATTCTCGGCGCGTTGCAGCCAGTTGCAAAACTCCTCGCCGCCACCGACCACGCGGCAGCCGTCTTCCCGCACGAGTAAATCGTAACCGGGCAACAGCGGCGCAGGTTCCGGGCCAATGTAGGCGAAGACGAGACCGCCCGCTTCCCGGACATGGAAAGCGGGATGCTGAATGCGATCCTTAAATGTGCTGCCTTCCGGTTCAGCCGGCTGATCCAAGCACCTGCCGGCGCGGTCATACAGCCAACCGTGATAGCAGCACCGGATGCCGTTGTCTTCCACTCTGCCGAACTCAAGAGAAGTGCCGCGGTGGGAACAATGAAGCTCGAGCAGGCCTAAATTGCCGCCGCCTTCGCGGAACAATACGAAGTCTTCAGCCAATAATCTCACTTTGGCTGGCCGTCCCTTCGGCTTCACCTCGTCGGTGAACGCCACCGGCCACCAGTATCGCCGCAGCATCTCCCCCGCCGGAGTGCCGCGGCCGACGCGGGTTATGATCTCGTTTTCTTCGTGGGATAACATGGTAACAACTCCACATTTATCGATGATCTTGATCGGGAGTAATGGAGTGCTGGAGTATTGGAGTGTTGGACGAAACCCATTACTCCAACACTCCGTTACTCCATTACTCCAATTTATTCTGCTTATTGTTTCAACATCTTTGCCACCAATTCGTGAGCCGCCGTTGGCTGCACCAAAGGCGGGGCTGTTTACTCTGGCGACGGCTCCTGCAATGAAATCCAAATCGGCTGAAATATCCACCAGCTACCGTGACTTGTCAACGTACGGTCTCCCGCCAAACGCTGCCGGGGCGGCGCTTATCTCGCCCAATGCTTCGACAATCGGTAAACCCCGGGCGGACTACCGATTGAACAGCGCACGACTTTATGACGAGTGTGTCTCCGCCCGCAGCTGCTCGATCGAGTAGCGCACCAGGGCGGCGTAGCGGTAAACCACGTGGGCGAATTTTCCGTACGGCAGCGTGATGAAGAGTCCTGCGACTACACCCAAATGGATGACCAAAAGCGTTCCCATCGCCGATGTTTCCCGCAACGCCAGAAGCAACAATCCGGTGAAGCTCGTCAGAAACAACAGCGCGAGAAACGCCACGTCCATGCCGAACATGCTCGAATCAGCCGGAGCGCGGTCGCTCTGCCATTTCAAACGCAGCAAACCTGTTGTGCCGATGAGCAGAGCGATGCCGCCGATCGTGCCGAGAACCACAGGCGCGCTGAAGTAAGGATAGGGCGCCTGCCAACCGAGAAAATGATCGTAGAACGCCGCGATACTGGTAGCCGCAAAGTCGAGCAGAAAACCGTAGAATACCAGATGGTGATGCCACATCCGCGCTCGGGAAAACTGCTCCGCGGGGTAATTGCAGCCGGCGCCGCCCCCTTTCATATAGGCCAGCCCGAAAGCGTCCTTGGTTGCCCGCCACAGGGCCGAGTAATCGGCGAGATCGGATAGCGAACTTCCCGTCTCGCGCCAAAAACGCGCCGCGCCGACGATAAATATCGCAAGACCGTAAAGCGCGATCAGCGACGGCGGCACGGTCATGGCGACAAATGGCACGACGCGATAAAACGTGCCTTCGCCGAGATGAGTCGCGAATAGGAGATCAGAGCCTTGGAACAAAAGTACCAGCGCGAGAACGATCAAGATGGACGCGACCGTGATCGCGGTCACCGCCAGCGCATTGCGGTTGAATAACCCGGACATGATGGCCGGCCAGGTAAACTCCCGATAGGAATCGGCGCGCAGCTCGGACATCAGTTTGGGAACATTGACGCCGAACTCGTGGGGCGGCGCGTACTGGCACGCGTAATAGCAGTCGCGGCAATCGAAGCAGAGGTTGGCCAGGTAAGTCAGATCGGCTTTATTGAAGGTGCGGCGCTGTTCCATTGCCGGAAAAACCGCGCAGTAGCCTTCGCAATAGCGGCAGGCGTTGCAGATCGTCATCTGCCGCGCGCCGTCTTTGACGAGATCAAAATCCGGCACAGCGCGCCGCCTCCCGGCCAGCGATTCTCCCGAATACGGAGCCGATGGTTAGGCCGAAGCCGGCGAGATAGCCTCGGCCGAGAATGTTTCCCGCCATCACTTCACCGGCGGCGAAGACATTTTTGGCGGGCTGATCGGTTTGCATGATCACTTCGGCGTGATCGCCCACGGTAACACCGAGATAAGTAAACGTGATGCCCGGTCGCAGCGGATAGCCGTAGAACGGCGCCGTATCGATGGGCCGCGCCCAATGACTCTTCGGCGGATCCAGTCCTTCGCTGCGGCACTCATCCAGACTGCCGGGATCGAATCTGCCCCCGCTAGCAGAGCGATTATATTCCTCGACGACCGAAACAAGCGCGTCGGGATCGATCTCAAACGCGCGGGCAAGATCGGCAATCGATCCTGCTTCAATCGGCGGAAACACGGACGGCATAAAGTGCGGCAGCGCCTTGGCATCGATAATCGAGTAGGCGATCTGCTCCGGCTGCTCAGCGATGAGTTTTCCCCAAATCGCATAGCGCTTCGGCCAGAAATCTTCGCCCTCGTCGTAAAAGCGCTTCACCTTTTGGTTGACGACGATGCCGAAGGGCACGCTATCCAACCGCGTCACGATGCCGCCGTCGAATTTCGGCGCGCGCGCATCGAGCGCCACGGCATGGCATCCGCGCGGGTCGCCCACCGGCTTGGCGCCGTGTCTGAGCAACTCTTTCAGCATCCGGCCCTGATTGTGCGGCGTGCCGCGGATGACAAAGTTGTCCGCGGCTTCGCCCCAGTATTCTTTCAGCCACGGAATATTCGCTTCGAAGCCGCCGGAAGCAACGACGAGAGCCTTCGCCGCGTATTCATTGGACGCGCCATTCCGACTCCCAAGGGCAGAAGTAAATTCGCCGTCGGTCATTTTTAATTCGCGCACCTCGGCTTCATAGGCGATCTCCACGCCGAGCTTCGCCGCCGTGTCGTAGTAGGCGTTCATCATCGCCTTGCCGCCGCCGAGCATGAAAAGATTGCTGCGCGTGAGATGGAGCGTGCCGCGCAGCGGCTTCTGCCAGCGCACACCGTTGGCCGGCATCCAATCACCCAGCGTTTCAGATTCGCGAATGGTCAGGCGGGCCAAATGCTCGTTGGTGGCGCCGCCGGTGACGCCGAGAAGGTCTCGCCAGAACTCTTCTTCGTCGTAAGCATCGGTGACAAAGTTGGTGGCCGCTCGATGCATGTAGCGAATGTCGCGGGTGTGGCGGCTATTGCCGCCGCGAAAATCTTTCGTCGCGCATTCGAGCACGCACACGCTCGCCCCGGCGCGCCGCGCCGTGATCGCCGCGCACAATGCGGCATTGCCGCCGCCGATCACCAGGACGTCGCACGGTGCGGAGGGATTTACCATTATCCGAGAAAAATACCTTCCGGCCAGTACATGCCGAGCAGCCAGGTCATGACCAAGGTCAAACCAACCACAACGCCGGTATAGCTAGCAGCAGTAAACCAGCCCGTGCGGACCCAGCCGTAAAGAAAACCGAAGGTGAAAAGCGCCGTAGCGATGCCGAAACCGAAAAACAAGATCAGCAAGAGATAAGCGACGAGCGAAAGAAAATAACCGAAGGCCAATTTAGTTTTCTTTCTTGTCTCGATCCCCGGGGATTCCCGGGTAGCGCGCACTTCCAGAACGATCTGGGCTGCCGCCATGAAAATCGCCGGAATCGTCGCCGCCATCGGAAAAATCGCGCCCAGGTAGGGAAAGTTTTGCGCTTCATAAAGCGCCGCCGCCACCACGAGCAAAACTAGAATTGTGAAAAGAACCGACGGCAGTTTTCCCAAGAGAACCGCCTCCCCGTCGGATTCCTGGGCCGGGCTGTTTTTACCAGCGGGTTTTTGGCGAACGATCCAAATGATCGAGGCGAGTAACAACATACCAAGAACTATGACTCCCGGGCGCCACAGCCAATCGAAGCCATAGCGTTCAATCGATAGCCATAGATACTGTTCGGTGGGCTTGGTCAGGACGAAGCCGACGAGAAAAGGCGCGCGCGGCCATGCCAGCTGTTTCATGAGCCAACCGAGCAATCCCAACCCGAGCATGGCATAAATATCGCCGAACTGCTGGGAGCTTTGAAAGGCGCCAAAAAAAATCGTGACCACCACTGCCGGGGCCAGCTGAGCGAAGGGAACCCAGGTGAGCCGCGCCAGGGCCGGGCTCAGGAGAAAACACAGCCCCGCGCCGACGGTGTTGGCGATGGCGAAACTCCAAATGATTGTAAAAATCAGATCGAGGTTTTCCTGAACCATGCGCGGGCCGGGCTGAATGCCGTAAAAATATAACGCGCCCAGCAGGATCGCGGACGGAGCGCCGCCCGGAACGCTGAACAACAGAGTCGGAATGAAATCGCCAGCCTCGACGGAATTGTTGGCGCTTTCCGGGCCAATGACGCCGCGAATATCGCCCTTGCCGAATTTTTCGCGATCGCGGGCCATGGCGACCACGTGCCCATAGGCCATCCAGGATCCCGCCGTGGCGCCAATGCCGGGAAGAATGCCCGCCCACACGCCGATGAGCGAGCCGCGCACCACGATGCCCCAATGTTGCCACACATCTTTGGCTCCCTGGAGCCAGCCGTGTCCCAAAGGGATTCGCTCGGCAATCTGGCCGCCTTTGGCCAACAGATCGATAATCTCGGCGATGCCGAAGACTCCCAAGGCCACTCCGACAAGAGGAATGCCGTCGAGCAGATAAAGCTGGTCGAAGGTGTAGCGATCGACGGCATCCGCCGGAGCAGAGCCGACGCTTCCCAGCAACAGCCCCAGGCAAGCGGCCAACCCGCCTTTAAGCGGCGCACCGCCAGTGAGAAATCCGGCGAAGGAGAGGCCGAGAACGCAGAGCATCAACAACTCGGGGGAGCCGAAGAGCAAAACCAGAGGCCGCGCGATGGGCAGGGAGAGAGTCAAAAAAACCGTGCCGATCAGCCCGCCGATCATCGACGACAAAAACGCCGCGCTCAAGGCTCTGGCGGCTTGGCCCTGCTTGGCCAGTGGATGACCATCCAGAATTGTCACGGCGGCCGCGGCGGAACCTGGAGTGCCGATGAGCACCGAGGTGATGGTGTCGGAAGTGTGAACCACCGCGAGCGATCCGACCAGCAGGATCATCGCGGTGTGGACGTCGAGCGTATAGATGAACGGCAGCAGGATGGCGACGCACGCGATACCGCCCAGGCCGGGGAGGATGCCGATGACCGTGCCGGCCAGCACGCCGGCCATCAACATGGCGAAATGAAGAGGGTCAGCGAACCTCTGAAGCGCAATTAAGGCGGCATCCCACATGGAAGGGGGCGATTGCTGTCGAATATCCTGCTAGTCAAACTTCACGCGAAACTTCTTGCCTACCCACTCCTTGACGAAGCGTTGAGTAGCCGCGTCGATCTGGAAAGCTTGCTGGATGGTTTTTTCCAGGCGGTCGCCGCGCAGCAGCGGATACCCGCCCAAAACCTTGTCCGTTTTGGCTTGAAACTCTTTGTCTTTCTCGAGGCGGTCGGCCGCCACGTAGTAGCCCTGCGCTACATCCGCCGGAGCATCCGCCTTGACCCAGAGAATTTTTTGCACGGCAAACGCGGAGGGCATGAAAACTCTGTAGGTGTCCCAGAATCTGCCCGAGGGTTTCTTGCCCTTGATCTTTTCATACACTTCGGGAACCGTCGGCAGATCAGGCACGGCCGGGTCGCGAACGACATTGCCTTTGTCGTCGAGTTGGCCAAAGCTCATCAGCGGAATCGCTTTGCCTTCCTTGATCAACGGCACCACTGTGGCGTTATAGGCAGGCGTTGTCTGGTAGTCGATGTTTGTTTCTCCGCGTTCAAACGCGATGCGCGCTTCTCCTCTGCCCTTGAAACCGAGGACGCCTTTGGCATCCATCTCCAACAGCTCAAAGCTGATGAGCGGGATCAGGTCGAGGCCAATGGCGCTGATGCCGCCGTAAATGAGATCCTTGGCTTTGGCAAGGTCTTCTACTCGTTTAACGCCCGAGGCCGGCGAAGCATACATGACGCCGCCTACGGGATTCACCAGCGCCGGCTTCCACTGGCGAAAATCGTACTTGGCCGCCTTGTCTCCCAGGAGAACCGGAAAATAATTCGTTGCCGAGCTGACAAGCGTCAAAAGTCCATCCGGTTTGGCTTTTAGGGCAAACTCCATCATGCCGGGGATGCCGCGGCCGCCACCGATATTGCGAAACGTGAATTTGGGATTGCCGGGGGTATATTTCTGAAGATAAGGTGCGATGGTGCGGATCCAGATATCGGTGCCGCCGGCGACCGGAAACGGAATGATGACTTCGATCGTCTTGCCCTCGTAGTAAGGAGCCGCAGCGAGCGCGGGAGCCCCAGCCACCAACGTTAACGCAAAGAACGCGAGCCATCGGCCGATCGCTAGTTGGGTTTCGAATCGGAACTTTTTCATGGGCACCCCCTTCAAAATCGTTTCTCTTCCATTACTGGCTCGGGTCGCTCCAGTCAAGGATGAAAGCGCCGCGATTTACTGGTCGCGAAAGCTCTAGCTAGGCTAGCAGGCTGCTGAAAAACTCCGTCGGAGTCCTTCGACGGTGTTTCAGAGTCTGTCCTGAGTTCATCGAAGGAACGAACGGAGGGGCTTTGATATCATTGGAGATTTTCCGTTCTGCTGAGATTGTCGAAGCATGAGGCGTTCGAAGCATTCCGGACCTTTTTCAACAATCTGCCAACCCGGGTTAGTCATGCTACGAGGAAAGCTGACGACACTCTGTTGATCGAGTTGTGACCCTGGAGGAACGAAGGCACCGGCGCGAATGTTTCATATTGGTCTCGGCACTCGGCACGATGTTTGACCTTTTCGCTGCTGCCCTCATGGGCAACTCGCCGCTTGCATCTTCAAGGCACAGCTGCTTTGCCTTCGTTCCGGAA
>CAMLCX010000110.1 GCA_946478635.1 uncultured Pseudomonadota bacterium | reverse complement strand
CAACTTCAAATTGGGCATTTCGACGAAGGCCTGCATGCCCGCTTTGTTCGGCTCGTTTTCGAACTCTTTTTTGATCGAGATGTAACAGATGCAGCGTCCGCAACCCGAGGGCGGAAGGTGAATCCCCTTGATGCCGGGAACATTTTTCCTGATAACGTTGTACGTGCTGCCTTCTTTGGGAATACTGCCAAGATTCCAGTGATCCATGTGGCCGGGCCAAAAGTCTTCGACGATCGCTCCGCGCCGGTGCGTGATCGCGGTGACTTCGATCACCGGCACATCCATTTTGGGTTGAGCGTAACCGAGGATTTCTCCGAAAGGGTTTTGTGGTTGGCGCACGCCCGGCAAAATCTCACCTTCGATAATGACTTCCGCATCCGCGGGCACCATGAATTTGTCGCCCCAAGTGGTCGAAGGCGTGAGGCGCAGCGCTTGTTTCAGGAAAGCCGAAGCGGTGAGGTAGTCGTTGTTACCCATAGCCGTCATGGCGCAGGAGGAAAGATAAAAAGCCGGATGATGTCCCAGGATGACGATCACGGGCGCGCGCAGATTGTGATCCTCATACTCACAAGCCATCGCTTCCAGGTGATGATGCTTGTGCGCCGAGAAGCTCATGTGTTTGGGATCGTGAAATTTGTTTTTTGTGAACGTGATGTCGTAGAAATCGGCGTTGAGTCCCTTCATGGCGCAGGTCATGGTGTGATAGGGGCCGGCGTCGCCCTTCTGGTGCATCGGCATGGGGAGCACTCTCAGATCGGCCTTGTCGCCGGTGAGGACAACTTCCTTGACCGGCGCTTTTTCCGGCGCGATGACTTCCACGCTGCCTCTTTGCTGTTCGAGCTTGGCGACTTCCAGGCTGACTTCCATGGGAGATTTGATATCGCCCATGTCAAGCGAGTCGGCGACGTACTGGCGCGTTACCCAGGGATTGTAGAACATGGGGAATTCGGATTTTTTGCCATTGAGAGCGGGCACGTTCTCGAACAGGACCATCTTCGGCTCGTTGCGCAGGTCGAGGTGTTTTAAATAGGCCACGGTCTCGTAGTTGTTGGCATCGATGAAGTTTTTTTCGCGAATGACGGAGCCTTCTCGCTTCGCCCCTTCCTGGGCGATGAAGCTCGGCAGATCTTTTGGCATGAAAATTCTCCTCTAAGTTATAAAAGTTAACGGGTATCGTCTCTAATTATTAGAATCCCCGTTGGAGTGCAAGGATCTAGCTTCTGATGAGCCCCTTCAATGCGCGCATTTTGTGGCTCCAACCGGTATGACAAAGCAGGTTGAGAAGATGGCGGACCTGGTGAGCTTTCTTTGCCGACGTGGGATACCAGGGAAACTCTTCTTTGAGGCCGAATTTATCCGTGACGATGGTTTTTTGCTGGCAAAACTTGCGGATGCCTTCGGCGCCGTGGCGATAACCAAAGCCGCTGTTTTTGCGGCCACCCATGGGAGCGTCGGCGACGATGAACGGCACCAGACTATCGTTGATGCAGACGGAACCGCTTTGCATTTCTTCCGCCAATCGCCGGGCCATGGACGCGTCGCGGGTAAAAATGCTGCCGCTTAGACCATAACGCGAATCGTTGGCTAAACGCATCGCTTCTTCAGCATCGCCAACCTTTACAATTGGAATGATCGGACCAAAAGTTTCTTCAGTCATAATGCGCATGGAGTGATCGACGTCGATGAGCACTGTGGGTTCATAATAAAACCCCTCCAGATCCGGATTGCGCCGCCCGCCGGTAAGCGCTTTGGCGCCTCGGGCGACGGCTTGATCGACCTGTGTCGCCACCGTTTTCAGTTGCTCTTCCGAAGTCATGCAGCCGATGTCCACGTCATTTTCACTGGCGCCTTGGCGGACAGTGCGAACGCGCGCGACGACCTTGTCGATAAAGGGCTGGAATACCGGCGCCTCGACATAGACCCGCTCGATGGACGTGCAGATTTGGCCGCTGTTCATCAACGCGCCCCACACGCAAGCGCCCGCGGCACGCTCGAGGTCGGCATCTTTCAGCACGATCATAGGATCTTTTCCACCGAGCTCCAGCGAAACTGGAATCAGTCGCTCGGCGGCTCGGAGCATGACCTTTTTGCCGGTTTCCACGCTGCCGGTAAACGCAATCATGTCGGCGCAATCGACGAGGGCTGCACCGGTCTCACCGTAACCGGTAACAACTTGAAGAAGATTTTCAGGGAGGCCGGCGCGCGTCGCAATCTCGGCGCCGAAGTTCGCTGAGAGCGGCGTCAATTCCGACGGCTTCAGGACGACTGCGTTGCCCGCCATGAGCGCGGGAAGCGCCTCCCCCAGCGTCATGGTTAGCGGGAAATTCCACGGGCTAATGATGCCAATCACGCCGCGTGGCGCATACGTCGATATTATTTTTTTCGATTTGAGTAAAGGGAAGTGCGGGCGGATCCTTTCCGGACGAAGAAAATACGGACCCTTCTTGGCCCAGACGCCAATGGCGTCGCAAAGAAAAAAGAGCTCGTTGCCGTAAACCTCGGACCGCGGTCGACCGGTTTCGGCGGTAAGAATATCGGCGAGTTTTTCCCCCTCATCGAGGAGCAGATCTCGGAGACGATAGTAGATGCGCGAGCGCTCGGCCATGCTGGTTTGGCTCCAGGATAGTTGCGCTTTCCGCGCTCGCACAACGGCTTGACGAACGTCCGCCGCTGAGGCGACAGGAAGCTCGGCGATCTTTTTCAGTGAGGCTGGATTACGGACGATAATCGAGTGGGCGTTCACAAGCGTCTCCATGAAATCGGCTGAGAAGGTTACAAAAAAAAAGATGGTGTGGTGACACCGGCGAACGCTTTAAACCATCGTCTGGCCGCCACAGACATTCATCGCCTGGCCGGTGATGCCGCGCGCTGCATCCGATGCGATGAAGCAAACAAACTCCGCGATTTCCTCGGCATCGAGGAAGCGCTTTATCGGCACCGCTGCGGTTGCCTGCGCTCTGAATTCTTCCGGCGTGACGCCCAGGTGCGCCGCGGTTTCTTTGATTCCTAGCGTTGCCATTTCGGTATCGACCCAGCCGGGACAGATTGCGTTTACCGTGATGCCTCGGCCGACGACCTCCAAAGCCAGCGCCCGGGTAAAGCCAATTATGCCATGTTTGGTTGTGCAGTATGCCGTATAGCCGGGTACGCCGAATTTTCCCAGCACCGATGAAATATTGATGACCCGTCCGCCGGCGTGATCCGGCATCTGTTTAAGGACAGCCTTGGTGACCAGATACATGCCGGTCAAGTTCGTAGCGACAATGTCGTTCCACTTGGCATCGTCGGGATCGCTGATCATGCTCAAGCCCGATATGCCGGCGTTGTTCACCAGGATATGTAACGAGCCCCACCTCGACACGATAGATTTCACAGCCTGCTCGACATTCGCCTTGCCGCGAACGTCCATGGTGATGGGCAGGGCGGTAAGCGAGCGGTGTTCCATTTCTTTGACCGCCTGTTCAAGCTTGGCTGTAGAACGGGAAGCGATGGCCACTTTCGCACCATTTTGGGCCAGTTTTAGTGCTATCGCCTTACCAATTCCGCTCGCCCCCCCTGTAATCAATGCTACTTTACCGCTCATCATAGTTTCTATTACCCCTCAAGAATAAATGCATAACTACCTGCTTTTGCAAGGAAAATCAATCTGATGCCTAAGCTGTAGTTGGCCTGTAGTGGTGCTCCATTCTTTGGTGCCTCAGATGGTCCCGTAATTGCTCACTTTAGATCTCCCAAAATGCAATAATATTTACACTTATTCACGCCGGTATACTAAAATTCCACGGCATAAACCCAGGGAGACAAGAACTGATGGACATCACACAACTACTGGTCTTCGGCGTCGAACAAGGGGCATCGGATTGTCACTTGAGCGCCGGCGAACCGCCGATGATTCGCATCGACGGCGACCTCAAGAAATTAGACTACGCGGCGCTCACCAAAGAGGAAGTTCATGCCCTCGTCTACGATATCATGAGCGACGGGCAAAGACGGGTATTCGAGGAAACCCGCGAGTGCGATTTCTCCTTTGAGCTCGAGAAAATCGCTCGATTTCGCGTCAACGTGTTTATGCAGCGAAAGGGCGAGGGTGCGGTATTCCGGACCATTCCGACGAAAGTCATGAGTCTGGAAGAACTCGGGATGCCGCCGATTCTCAAACAGCTCTGTGAAAAGGACAAAGGCCTGATCCTGGTCACAGGACCGACAGGCTCTGGTAAATCGACGACGTTGGCGGGCATGATCGATTATATAAACAACAGTTTTGAAGGACATATTCTTACTGTCGAAGATCCCATCGAGTTCGTGCATCTATCGAAGAAATGCCTGGTCAACCAGCGCGAGTTGGGCCCGCACACCCACTCCTTCGCCAATGCCCTCAGGTCGGCGCTGCGCGAAGATCCGGACATTATTCTCGTCGGTGAAATGCGCGATCTGGAAACTATCCAGCTTGCATTGACCGCTGCCGAAACGGGGCATCTCGTATTCGGCACCTTGCACACGTCGAGCGCACCAAAAACGGTCGATCGGATCATCGACGTGTTTCCACCCAACCAGCAAGCACAGATTCGCGCGCAATTCGCCGAATCGATCGAAGCCGTGATCACGCAGACCTTGTTGAAGAAAAAAGTCGGCGGTCGTGTCGCAGCACTGGAGTTACTTACCGGTACGACCGCGGTGCGCAATCTAATCCGCGAAGGGAAAATCCATCAGATTCCCGGCACCATGCAAGTAAGCCAGAAAGACGGCATGCAGACCATGGACATGGCGCTTACCAATCTCGTGACCCGGGGTATTGTCACGCGGGAGGAAGCCCAGTCTAAGAGTATGAACCCGAATCTGTTCGGCGCCGCCGGACCGGCCGCCGCCGCGGGCGGGAGAGTTTGATCGCTCCTTGAAGAAGTTCGAATGGATAATTCCATCAACATTCAGGAGTATTTCCAGACGATGGTCGATCTGGAGGCATCCGATCTGTACCTGACCGTGGCGCGACCGACGATGTACCGAGTGGACGGCAAGATCCAGCCGCGCGGCGAGCACTTTTTCACTCCGGAGGAATTGAAAAACCTCGCCCACTCCATGTTGAATGAAAAGCAACAGTTCGAATTCACCGAGACGCGGGAAATGAACATGGCGATGTCTCTGCCGGGAGTCGCCCGCTTCCGCATCAATATGTTTCAGCAGCGCGGTTCCATAGGCATGGTCATTCGACGTATCAAGGCGGATGTCTTGTCTGTAGCCGAGATGGGCTTGCCATCGATTCTTCGAGACATCGTCATGACAAAGCGCGGGTTAGTGTTAGTTGTGGGCGCCACGGGTTCAGGAAAATCGACGTCCTTAGCGGCGATGATCGATCATCGAAATGCCAACGAAGCCGGTCATATCATCACCATTGAAGACCCCATCGAATTTGTCCATCGGCACAAGCAATCGGTGGTCACCCAGCGTGAAGTCGGCTTCGACACGCTTTCGTTTCAATCGGCGCTGAAGAACACCTTGCGGCAGGCGCCCGACGTGATCCTGATTGGCGAGATTCGCGACACCGAAACCATGGAGGCGGCAATCGTTTTTGCCGAGACCGGTCATTTATGTCTCGGCACCCTCCATTCCAACAATGCCAATCAATCCATCGAGCGGATCATGAATTTTTTTCCGCGCGAGCGGCATGCACAGATCTATTTACAGCTTTCGCTCAATTTGCGCGCGATCGTATCCCAGCGTTTGATTCCATCCACGGACGGCAAGCGAATTGCCGCCCTGGAAATTCTAATGGACACGCCGCGCCTCAAGGATCTGATTAAGAAGGGGGAGGTTGATGCGCTGAAAGAAGGTATGGAGCAGGGAATTCAGGAGGGCTGTCAGACTTTCGACCAGGCGCTGTTTAGCCTCTATCGAGACGGAAAGATTAGCCTTGACCAGGCGCTTATAAACGCGGACAGCGCGAATAACCTACGGCTGAAAATCAAGCTCGCCGGTCTGAAGGTCGATGAAGAACCGGTGCCGGCACAGGATGCTGAACAAGAGAAGGTCGAAAAAGCCAAGCCGGCGCCGCTACAGGCCGCCGGCGGATTCCGAATACGCAACGGTTAGTTAGGGGCCCACTGATGTGGGTTATCAAAACTCGGCAACTACAATTTGAGGCGTTGCATGCATTTAGGAAGATGGGCAGCGGCAGACAGCGGTTCTACATTGTGCCGTAATCGTGTTTGTACAGTGCGCTCAATGGAACAAACTATTTGAATTATAAGGACTAAGACGTCCGCAGTGCGCTGCTGCATATTTCCTTGACAACCTATTTGTGTCGGCGTAAAAAAGGGTTATAGAATTGCAAGATCTATCGAGGTTGATATGGCTGATGCTGAAAATCACATGTTGGGTGTCCGGGAGGAGGTCATGGCTGAGATGACGGAATATGCTCAACCGCTACGGGCGATTGGCCAGGCTCTTGAGGTTCTAAATATTCAAAACTTCGAAATGGAGCCGGCGGGTGAAGATTATTTTGTCCGCGGACATGTACCGCAGACGAATAAGCAGTTCATAGGTAACCCATTTGGCGCAGAGAAGCTTGACGCTATCTGGGGCGCGCCGCTTGTCCAAGATCAGTCTGGCGATACAGCACAACACGATTCCGCAATGTTGTCGCAGATAGAACTTTGCTATACGGCTCAAGACGTCGAACGATTGGAAGGAGAAGGTCGGTCGCGCCGGGGGCGTTCAGAGGTCATGGCAGATGCTGCTAGTGTCTCCCAGGTGCTCCGCTGCATCGGTGCCTATCTCAATCAGAAACGCGCGCGTTTGTACAAAATTACTCGGGATATCGAACACGTGATGGTCGAATATGAGTCGTCCATCGGCAGCAGGCGAAAAGAGGCCTTCGCTCCCAATGACCTTTACGATCTTTGGGTGCGAATGTATATGCAGCGTTCAACACGGACCCAGTAAATTTCACCGCGCAAGATTGGCAAGCCATGTTCAATGCACAAACTCATATGGCTTTAGCGCACCCGCGTACCGCCGCAGCGCGGCTCACGGCCTAAATCGCTCGCCTATTTCACCAGATTCCATGTCGTCTGATTTCAATTTTTCCCAATTGCTTCGACCGGTGGGGCAAATGTTGGAGCCGCTGGAGATCGAGTCGTTTTCCCTAAAGGTGGAAGAGCAGGGAATCGCCGTCTATGCGGAAAAACAGCAAACCTCTCGCGTCCCCGCTCCAGAGGTGTCGTTGAAGGTGAGCTGGCAGATTTTTCGCCGCAAAAAATCAGAAGCGTTGCAAGAGCCGCAACCCTCTTCGGGCACATTGGAAATGCATTACACGCACGACGACATCGCGCGTATGGATAACGAGGGCCAGAGCAAGAGGACAGGCGCGCCGGGAAGCCCTGAGGCGCACACGCTATCGCAGATTCTACGCGCGGTCGGTGCCTTTGTGGATCAGAAACAGGGCCGTCTTTTGGGCGTGAGCAAAGAGGGGCAGGATATCAGCATCGAATACGAGTCAGCGCTGAAACGCAACATGACCGAGAAATTTACCGTGCCGTCGCTTTACGATTACTGGGTGAAGATGTACTTGCGACGGCGTCAGCGCTAATTCCCCACATCCCTTCCCGGTAGGCAGGACAAAAAGTCCTGGTCCACGCGGAATTGGCAAATCATTCGCTGGTTTTTTTCGAGTAGAGCCCGAGCAATTTGGCGATCGGATCGTAGTAGCGATCCACAACGCGTTCCTTCAGCGGAATAATCGCATTGTCGGTAATATGGATGTGCTCCGGACAAACCTCGGTGCAGCATTTCGTGATATTGCAAAATCCCAGCCCGGCCCTCTGCTTGATAAGCTCCATTCGATCGTTGCTATCCAGGGGGTGCATCTCCAGCGCCGCTAGGCGCACGAACAGTCGCGGGCCGGCGAAAGATTGTTTGTTATCTTCATGGTCGCGGATGACGTGGCAGACGTTTTGACAGAGAAAACACTCGATGCATTTGTGAAATTCTTGCACGCGATCGATGTCCTCTTGGTACATTCGTCGCTTGCCGTCGGGGTCTTTGGGTTTCGGTTTGAACGCGGGTACTTCACGAGCCTTTCTGAAGTTGAACGAAACGTCGGTCACCAGGTCGCGAATGATCGGAAAAGTCTTCATCGGCGAAACGGTGATTGTTTCGCCGGGTTGAAAGGTGTTCATCCGGGTCATGCACATAAGCCGCGGTTTGCCGTTAATCTCAGCGCTGCACGAGCCGCATTTGCCGGCTTTGCAGTTCCAGCGCACGGCCAGATCGTTGGCCTGCTGCGCCTGGATCGCGTGAATGACGTCGAGCACCACTTGACCCTCGCCGACATCAATCCGGTAGTCTCTGAATTCTCCGCCGGTGACGTCACCGCGCCACACGCGCATATGGACTTGCTGGTCAGCCATTTACTTATTCTCCTCAAGCAGTGCTTTTAACTCTTCGGGCATTTCCGGCAGTGGCTCCTGAGACAGTCTCATGCCCTCGGCGGATTTTCGCACCACGATATTGACTTTGGCAAATTTCGCATCGGTGTTCGGAAAGTCGTCACGTGTATGACCGCCACGGCTCTCTTTTCGTTCGACCGCAGCCAAGGTCGCCGATTCAGCGAAGGTCAAAAGCGAGTGCAGATCCAAGGCGAGGTGCCACCCGGTATTGAAATGGCGATTGCCCTCGACTTTGACATTTTTCGAGCGTTGTTTTAGTTGCTGAAGAATTTCCAGAGCCTGCTTCAACTCCGACTCGACTCGGATGATGCCGACCAGATTTTGCATGCAGTCTTGCAGGTCCGCATGGATCTTATAGGGATTTTCGCTTCCTTTGGCTTCAAAGGGCGCGAGCATGTCGCGCGCATAGCTGTCGACCTGATCGTTATTGATCGACAACGCGCCCTTGATCGACTTTGCGTACTCGGCGGCATACAGCCCGGCACGCCGGCCGAATACCAACAAATCGGAAAGAGAATTGCCGCCCAAGCGATTGGCGCCATGCAGCCCCGCGGCGACTTCGCCGGCGGCAAACAACCCGGGTACCGTTGTCGCGGTGCTGTCGGCATCGACTCTCACACCGCCCATCGAATAGTGGCAGGTCGGACCGACTTCCATGGGTTCTTTCGTGATGTCGACATCGGCCAGTTCCTTGAACTGGTGATACATCGAAGGCAATCGGCGCTGGATGTAATCTGCCGGTCGGCGCGATGCAATATCGAGAAAAACGCCACCATGCGGGGTGCCGCGCCCGGCTTTCACTTCCGAGTTGATCGCGCGGGCGACTTCGTCGCGCGGCAGGAGATCCGGGGTGCGCCGGTTGCGCTTGTCGTCGTACCAGGCGTCGGCTTCCTTCTCGGTTTCAGCCGTCTCGGCGCGGAAGAATTCCGGGATGTAATTGAACATGAAGCGCTCGCCCTTGGTGTTCTTCAAAGTGCCGCCGTCGCCGCGGACGCCTTCGGTTACAAGAATGCCTCGCACACTCGGCGGCCAGACCATGCCCGTCGGATGAAACTGCATGAACTCGATATCCATCAGATCCGCGCCGGCATCCGCTGCCATGGTCACGCCGTCGCCGCTGTACTCCCACGAATTGGAGGTCACCTTCCAGGCCTTGCCGCCGCCGCCGGTGGCGAGCACGACCGCTTTGCATTTGAACAAAATAAACTTGCCGCTCTCGCGCCAGTAACCAAACGCGCCGCTGATGCGGCCGCCATCCGTAAGAAGTCGCTGAAGGTTGCACTCCATATACACGTCGATGCCTTTGTGCACGGCGTGTTGCTGCAAGGTGCGAATCATTTCCAGGCCGGTGCGATCGCCCACGTGAGCCAAACGCGCGTAGCGATGGCCGCCGAAATCGCGTTGCAGGATCAAGCCGTCCTTGGTCCGGTCAAAGAGCGCGCCCCATTCTTCCAGCTCGAGCACGCGGTCGGGAGCTTCTTGAGCGTGAAGCTGCGCCATGCGCCAGTTGTTGAGGAGCTTGCCGCCGCGCATGGTGTCGCGGAAATGAACCTTCCAGTTGTCCTCCGGGTAAACATTGCCCATGGCCGCGGCGATGCCGCCCTCGGCCATGACCGTGTGCGCCTTACCAAGCAGCGATTTGCAGACCAGGGCTGTTTTTGCGCCCAGCGCAGACGCCTCGACAGCTGCGCGCAGTCCCGCGCCGCCGGCGCCGATGATCACCACGTCGTATTCGTGAGTTTCGTATTTTGCTTCAGCCATTAGAAAAACCTCAAATCCGTGATCACACCCATCGAGAGCAGGCGCACATAAAGATCCGTGAGCGCAACCCAGATGAGGCTCACCCAGGCATACTCCATGTGTTTCTCGTTGAGCCGGCTGACGAACTTCCAGGCGCTGTATTTGCCGGGAGCGCTGTGAAATGAGTTCAAAAAACCGCCGCAGACATGGCGACAAGAATTGCAGGAGAGACTGAAGATCGACAACAGCGCGGCGTTGATGCAGAGCACGAGGGTGCCGATGCCCACGCCGATACCATTGGCGAATTTGAAGGCGAGCAGCGCATCCCACCAGAGAAACGCTAAAATCACCAACGACAAATAAAAGAAATAACGGTGCAGATTTTGAAACAAGAAGGGGAAACGCGTCTCGCCGCTATAGCTTTTTGAAGCGTCGCGCACCGCGCAGGCGGGTGGCGAAAGGAAAAACGAGCGGTAATAGGCTTTGCGATAGTAGTAACAGGTGGCGCGAAACCCGCCGGGTATCCAGAGAATCAAGAATGCCGGCGATAAATTCCACCAGGAACCGAAGAGCGGCAACGTCACATGCGCGCAGTTCTCGGCGAGGCAGGGCGAGTAGAACGGCGAGAGATAGGGAGCGACATAGTAGTGAGCATTTTGCAAAGCCGCCCAGGTCGCGTAAATCGCGAAGCCGCCGAGAACGGCGACCACGAGCAACGGCTCAACCCACCAATTGTCTTTTCGCAGCGTGCGAAATTGATCCAGGGTCAGAGTTTTGTCTGCCACGATAAATTTCCTTTTGTTATTTTGATCAGTACTCGTGTTTCACTAATTCAGTACTCGTGTTTCACTAATATGGATAGGAGAGCCGTGTCAAGTTTCGCAATTTCAGCCGCCAGCGGCGCGCACACGCGACACACCATCGCGGTTTCTCCTGGATCAAAGCCAGAAAAACCGCGATTTGGCCTGAGGCAAATGTCGTTAGATAGCGCTGGATGTGCGGGATGCAGTCCACGTTGCGACGGCGCTAGGTTTCTTGGCCTGATCCGTCGCTTCAAGCGTCATACACTGATCCACAATCTGCGGAACGTCGTCCTTGGTCACTTTGCGCAGCGCTTCGACGATCACTTCGGAGCCGCTGTAGCCGCAGGATGGGCTCTCCCCGTTGCGATTATTGATGCAGACTTAAACTGCCTGATATAAGGCTGAGGCCGTTGAATCATGGATTCTCCCTCTGAGATGATTGAGTCGATAATTTTATAGCAAAAAAAATAAGCATTTGCACGCGAGTGATGGGCACCCCAAATCTCGCCAACCCTGCGCGGTGGAAGATACTTAGCCGGCGCGAGAGCCAGTTTTTCTGCCAACCCATTTCGATGTTTGGTTTCCATTTCCATCCGCCCCTATGCTAACAACTTAATTCCATGAGCGACCTCGATGAGTTGCATCATAACGTCATCAACTGCCGGCGCTGCCCGCGCCTGGTGCGCTGGCGCGAGGCGTCGGCAAAAAAGCCGCCGCGCCGCTACTATGGTATGGCGTATTGGGCCAGGCCGCTTC
>CAMLCX010000109.1 GCA_946478635.1 uncultured Pseudomonadota bacterium | reverse complement strand
GTGCCTGAAAAATTTGCGCATGCCACGCAAATTTCGAACTATAGCAGTGCAAAGGCCGCAAAGTAGGGGGGCCAAGAGTGTTTGCCACAGAGGTCCCAGCGTGGCGAAGCCGCAACCAAAAAGAATGGGAATATCTCGCGCAAAGCCCGCAAAGATCGCCAAGTGACGAGCCGTGGCTCGTCATCCCGAGCGAACGCGAGGGATCTAAGAAAGATTTCTCCCGTCGGTCGAAATGACAACGTCTTCCTTTGCGCACTTGGCGTGCCCTTCGACATTGCTCAGGACATGCTCGGCGGAAGGAATTTTCGAATCCGAGAGTCTTCGACTTCCGGAATATTTAAGCGGTACGCTATGACAAACATGTTGGTATTGGTTTTTGGATAGTAATACGAAGAGCACGAAGTGTAGGGGCGGGTTTGAAACCCGCCCCTACCTCACCCCCTTCGTGTGCTTCGTGGTGAGATTGAACTTTCCCGTAGAAGCGCTATCGCCTCTAATTGACTCGACCGTTACCCCGTGATAGCGCACTGCATCAAAGATGATTTGCCATCGGAGGCTCCAGTACATGCACGGAATTTTTCGTCGTTGCCTTATTCTAACCGCGGCGGTTTTTTCTCTGACCATTTCCAAACCGAGTGATCTTTCCGCCCAGCAGATCAAGTTCGTCCTGCCGGGAAACTCGATGGGTTATTTGCCGCTGTTCGTCGCGGTGCACCGGGGTTTTTTCAAGGACGAAGGCATCGATATCGAATTGCCGCGCCTGATTCCCGCCATGGCGCACAACGCCCTGCTCGCGGGAGAGGCGCACTATCACGGCTTGGCGGATTCGGGATTGCGGCTCGCGGCGAAAGGCTTGCCGCTGAAGGCGATTTTCTACGGTGCCGATAAGCCGATGTATTATTTGGTCGCGCAAAAAGAGATCCGTGCCGTCGCCGAGCTGCGCGGCAAGCGCATCGGCGTCAGCCAGTTCGGCGGCACGTCGGATCTTGCGGCGCGCCTGGCGCTCAGGCACTACGGCGTCGAGCCGGACAAAGACGCGATCATGATTCAAATCGGCTCCGAAGGCGTGCGCATGGCCGCGCTCCGGGCCGGATCGGTGAGCGCGATCATCGTGCCGGTGCCCGCGGTGGCGATCCTCAGGCGCGACGGCTTCAACGAAGTCTCGTTTGTCGGCGACGTGGTCGAGTTCGCAAGCAACGGCTACACCACCACCGAGCAGCGCATCAAAGAACATCCGCAGGAAGTGAAGAAAGTCGTCCGCTCACTCTACCGCGGCCTGCGCTACGCCAAGGAAAATCCCGAAGGCACGGTCGCCGTCATCCAGCGCGAGTGGAAAGTCGATCCGGAAATCGCCAAGGAATCCTACCGCGCCATCGTCAAAGCGCTCAACGAAGACGGCATCATCGGCGAAAAGCAGCTCAAGATCCACTTCGACCTGATCCGCAAGGTCGAAAAAAATATCGGCGAGATCCCCGTGGATAGGGTCGTCGACTTTCGCTTGCTGAGAGAAGTTCGCAAAGAGAGCACGGGGAAATGAACTGTATTTGAAAATCTTCTCCGGCGGTTCGAAAACCGTTTGAACGGAGGCGTCTGCGCCGGTTGAACGTAGCGATGCGTGAGCGCAGAGAAGGAAAGCGGTTGAACGTTTTGAACGGGTGTCTCATGTAAGGCCGGAGGGGCACGCGATGAAAAATACCTATGACGAAGTCTATGAGCGCTGGCTGAACGATCCGGAAGATTTCTGGGAGGAGGCCGCTGAAGCGATTCATTGGCACAAAAAATGGGACAGGGTGCTCGATGCTTCGCGGCCGCCGTTCTATGGCTGGTTCGCCGGTGGATTGCTCAATACCTGCTACAACGCGCTGGATCGACATGTCGAGAGCGGGCGGGCGGACCAGCCGGCGCTCATTGACGATAGTCTAAGGGATTTTACACTCTATGTAAGTAGTTCTCCGGTTGCTTCAGTAACGCTGGTTTTACTGGCAGAGGCTTTCGACAAAATTGAGCGTGACCGTTTCCAGTGTTTTGACAACGGCGTCTGCGTCGGTTAGCAGTTCGGCCGGGTGAGAGTTGGTCACCGCCAGGCATTTCATGCCTGCGCGGCGCGCGCCGCGGATGCCTTCTCGGGAATCTTCGATGACCACGCAGTCGGGCGCTTGGAAAGGCTCGCCTTGGTGTTGCGCATTCAACGCCGCGAGCGCCTTTAAGAAAATTTCCGGCTCGGGTTTGCCGTGCTTGACATCTTCGGCGCTGACAATGCCCTTGAAATGTCTCAGTAGGCCGGCAGTCTGCAAAATTGTTTCGATTTCCTGTCGCAACGCGCCAGAAGCCACGGCGAGGGGCAATGTTTCCGCGAGCGATGAGACAAGCGCTTTGACGCCGGGAAAAATAGCCACATGATTGCGGATGGCTTCCTGGTAGTAAATTGCCTTGCGTTCGATCAGTTCTCTGAGCTTGGCGTCGTTCAGAGGACGCTTGCTGTCAAGAAAAGATGCCTCGAATGCGCCGCGATCGTCGAAGCCCAAATAGCGCTCGTAATAGGCTTCTTCCGTGAGCAATATGCCTTCTTCTCCGAGGACTCTTTGAAAAAGTTCAAAATGGATCGGCTCATCGTCCACGATGATGCCGTTGAAGTCGAAAATAACGGCGCGAAGCATGTTTAGACGATTACAGAAAACTCCTTTTGTTTCAACTGAATATAAGCTAGACAGAAAGTATGGCATCAGCGCATGATGTGCACTTCGGCATGCACCATCACGGCCATGTCGAATACCGGTTTTGCCCGCGCTGCGGCGGCGCTTTGGACCGGCGTATGGTCAAGGCCGGCGAGCCCAAACGGCTGGTTTGCCAGTCTTGCGCCTTCATTTTCTATCAGGATCCCAAGGTCGTTGCCGGCACCGTTTTTACACTCGACGGTGGAATTGTTTTGCTCAAGCGCGGCGTCGAGCCGGCGCTTGGCAAATGGGTTTTTCCCGGCGGTTATGTCGACCGCGGTGAGAGCGTGCAAGCCGCTGCCATTCGCGAGACCAAGGAAGAATCTCAAGTGGATGTACGCTTGAACTCATTGCTCAATGTGTACTCGTATCCGCGCTCGCCTAACGTGATTGTCGTTTATGCTGCCGAAGTTATCGGTGGAGAGCTTGCCGCGGCGGACGAATCAACGGAAGCCGGGATTTTTGCGCCGAAAGAAGTGCCCTGGCAGGAGCTTGCCTTTGACAGCACCAACGACGCACTCAAGGATTACATCAAATTCTGTTTGAAAGCCTAGATAGCAAAAGGCCCATCACCTTGAACGGCGATGGGCCAAGACTATCGTCGGGGGAGTCCGTCGTGTTACGGTAGCTCGACCAAAACGTCGTCGTCTTCAAGCTTCACTTCAAATTTTTCCGTCGGCAAACTGGGCAGCAATTCGTTCTCGCCGGTGGTCACGTTATAGCGCCAGCCGTGCCAGGGGCAGATGACGGTCGTGCCGTCCAACTCGCCTTCAGCCAAGGGGCCGCCGCGATGACCGCATACGTCATTGATCGCATAGTACTTGCCATCAACATTAAAAACGCCAATTGCCTTGCCTTCAATTTCAACGCTCTTGCCGCATCCCGCTTTGACTTCGTTGGTCTTACAAACTTTGACAAAATTCCCCATTCGTAATTTCCTTTCATTTTAACGCGAAAAAGTTCCGATTAATATACGAAGTTGAAGGGCGGATTCAAGGGGAGAGGCGCGCCGGGGCGACGAAGGGCAGGGCGGTCACCGTAGCCATGATCGCCGCGTCTTCACGGCGGATAGAAAGCGCTGTTCCAGGCGACCAGAAGTCTTTGTGGATGTAACCGAGCGCGATGGGTCGGTTGAGTGCGATGGATGCAACGGAGCTGGTGATCTTGCCGACTTCGTTGCCGGCCATGATGATTGCGTCGCCTGGGCCTGCCGGCGCGTTGCCGTCGAGCACGAGGCCGCAGAGTTTCCTGTTTATATGACCGCGCGAGCGGATGCGTTCCACGACTTCCTGCCCGAGATAACAGCCTTTGGTGTAGCTATAGGAATTGTCCAGGCCTACTTCGAGCAGCAAATTCTCTTCATTGAAATCGATGCCGTAGCGCGGCGTGCCGGCTTCGACGCGCAGGATGTTCTGCGCCCGCGCGCCGACCCATGAGGCGCCGAGCTGTTCCAGTCGGTGAGCGAATGGCAGCAGCAAATGCTTCTGCGCGATCAGGTCGAAACCATTCTGGCCCGTGTGATCGGCGCGCACGACGCAGATCGGCGCGCCATCGTACTGGACCATTGCGTGTTGATCGGGTAGCTGAGGCAATTCGGCATTGGCAAAGAGTGTGGCGAGTATTTCTCGTGCGCGCGGGCCTTGCAGCGAGAGCATTTTCCATTCGTCATTTGGATCGTTGATTTCGACTTCGTCGGCGACCAGATAGCGATTGAGATGGGCGAGAAGTTTTTCTTTAAGCGGCTCCCAGAAATCTAAATAGATCGAGTTCATGGCGCAGAGCACGCGCACGTCAGCGATGACCCTGCCTTGTTGTGTGAGAATCGTAGCCTGCTGGCCGTCGAACATTTTCAGCAAGCGGACGTCGTTGGACAACATTCCTTGCAGGAAGGAAACGCGATCGGAACCGGTGAACTGAAGCAGGGCACGATGGGACAAATCGAAAATGCCGGCGGCGACGCGGACGGATTGATACTCGGCGCCAGGGTCGCTTATAGAATCGGGCACCAGCCAGCCATCTTGTTCGATGAATACGGCGCCATGGCTGCGGTGCAATTCGGTCAGTAGAGATTGCTTGGCCATCGGTGCGGAAATATAGCGTCAAGCGCCGATGATGACAATGCCGATGGTGGTTAACCATTGATTGATAGTTAGTTTCTCCGTGTGATAAACATTAGACATCAATTAAACACGGAGGTGGCAAATGGCGGGACTCGAAGGGCAAAAGGCACCGGCCTTCACATTGGCCGGGAGCGATGGCAAGCAGCACTCGCTCGCTGACTACGCCGGGAAAAATGTAATTCTGTGGTTTTACCCAAAGGACGATACCCCTGGCTGAACCAAGGAAGCGTGCGGGTTCCGCGACGCTAGCGATACAGTATCAAAAGCCAATGCGGTGGTCTTGGGTGTCAGCCCGGACGGCATCGACTCACACAACAGCTTTATCAGTAAGTTCAATTTACCATTCGCATTGCTGTCGGATCCTCAAAAGAATGCCATGAAGGCCTATGGCGCCTGGGGACCGCGCAAGAATGCCCAGGGCGAAGTGTCCGAAGGCACGATTCGGTCGACGGCCTTGATCGGCCCCGACGGCACGATCAAAAAACACTGGATTCCAGTCACAGACCCCGGAGCGCATCCGGCGGAAGTGTTGGAAGCCCTAAACAAGTAGAGCTCCTTGACTCGATGGGGGAGTAAGCCGCTTTCGTCGGGCGGTTTATTCCCTTATCGGATTTCCGGTTGGTCGCCACATTCAATGGCTAAACTCAAAGCCGATCTCGATCTTCACAAGTTAGAAATATTTTATTGGGTCGCAGAGCATAAGAGTTTTTCGCAGGCCGCCGAATTGTTGTCTCTGCGCCAGCCGACGATTAGCGCTCATGTGCAGGAATTGGAAGCTGCGGTGGGCGGCAAACTGCTGTATCGCATCCCGGGAAAGGTCAGCCTTACACCGCTGGGACAGATGCTGGCGGAGCGAGCGAAGCATCTGCTGGCATTCAAGCGCGAAGCCGTGGCCGCGGTGGAACAGTTCCATGGCACGCTCAGCGGCGAGTTGTGGATCGGCGGCAGCAACATCCCGGGCGAGTATTTGCTGCCCCAGAAACTCGGCGCTTTCACGGAAAAGTATCCGGCGATCCGGCCGGTCCTGCGCATCGGTGATTCGGCGGGCATCGTCGAAGATCTTCTCGACGGCAAAGTCGAATTGGGCGTGGTCGGTACGAAGAAAAGCGACGCTCGGCTGTGTTTCGAAAAACTTTGGGACGATGAAATGGTGCTCGTCGTGCCCAAGGATCATCCTTGGAGCCAGCGACCCTTCGTGCGGGTCGCCGACCTCAAGGGCGAGAAGTTCATTTCACGCGAGCGCGGCTCCGGCACCTTGGATTCCTTGCGCCGCATTCTATCCCGGGGTAGGCGCTCCGCTGATGAAGTGCTCAGTGTCGCCATGGAACTGGGGAGCACCGAGGCGATCAAGGAAGCCCTGATGGCCGGGTTTGGTATTTCCATCCTGTCGCGAATTTCCATTCGCCATAATGTCGCCGAGGGCAGCATCGTCGAAGTACCGATTCGCGGCATGACGATGAAACGCGACTTCTATCAGGTCTACCACCGCCGCCGGCCACTACATCCCATCGCCAGAGCGTTTCGCGAATTCCTCCAGCTCTAGTCCCACCCAAAAAGTTTGGTGAAATTTCGTTTGGCCTCTTCCATAGCTGCTATCTATTTAGTATATAGCCAAATTAAATCTTGCTGGACGGGGAACTCATGTCACTGTCGTTACAACGCTGCGAACACGATAAAGTCGAGCTGCTTCGGGAAAAGTTTGCGGCGGCGTGGGCGCGCACGGACCTGATTTTCGCGATCGCTCCCCCTGCGACGATGCTGGCGCAACCGATCGTCTGGCGCCACCCGTTTATCTTTTACGTGGGCCATCTCCCGGCTTTTTCCTGGAATCAAATCTGCGGCGGCATTCTGAATTGGCCGTCGTTCAATGTTCATTTCGATGAGCTGTTCTGTCGCGGCACCGATCCCGACGTGGACACGGGGGAGTGTCATTGGCACCCCGAGGTGCCCGAAGAGTGGCCCAGTCTCGCCGCCACGGTCGCCTATCGCGATCAGGTGCGGGCGGCTATTTTGCAGTCGTTGGACGCCGTCGGTGATGCGGCGTGTGGCGACATAATGGCGCGTGACGGCCGGGTTTTTCAGATGGTGCTTGAACACGAATTTATGCATCAGGAAACCCTGCTCTATATGCTGCAGCGGTTGCCGATCACGGAAAAAAGGCGGCCGGCCGTGCCGCTGCAATACTCTTTCCGGCCTGCGGCGGATGGCCGCGTGGTGCGTGTGCCGCGCGGATCGGCGCGCGTGGGAGCTCGCTTCGACGAGATCGCCTTCGGCTGGGACAATGAGTTTTGCGAGACCATCACCGAGGTGCCGGCCTTTTCCATCGATTCCCTGCCGGTGACCAACTCCCAATACTTCGAGTTCGTGTCATCCGGCGCCTATGACGACGAGCGCCATTGGTCGACACAGGATTGGCGATGGAAGAATCTCGAAAACAAGCGGCACCCGTCGTGCTGGCAGCAGCAGGACGGCTTGTGGTGTTACCGCGCGATGTTCGACGTGTTTCCGTTGCAGCGGGTGGCCCATTGGCCGGTATATGTAAGCCTGGCCGAGGCGCGCGCCTATGCAAAGTGGCGCGGCAAGCGGCTGCCTACGGAAGCCGAGTTCCACCGGGCCGCCTTCTATGGCCCCGACGAACGGGAGACGGCGTATCCCTGGGGCGACAGCGAGCCTGATCGACACCACGGCAACTTCGATTTCGCCGCCTGGTCACCCGTGCCAGTCGGTTCCTGCCCGGGCGGCGCGAGCCGCTGGGGTGTCTTGGAACTGGTCGGCAACGGTTGGGAACTGACCGATACGCCCTTTGCGCCGTTGCCGGGGTTTCTACCGTACATGAGGACGTACCCGGAGTATTCGCAGGATTTTTTTGACGGCAAACATTTTGTGGTGAAGGGCGCATCGTGGGCCACCGCCGGGGATCTATTGCGCTCGAGTTTCCGCAATTGGTATCAAGCGCACTATCCGTACGTGTTCGCCAAATTTCGTTGTGTCACCGATTGAATGAGCGCGGCACCGGAGGAATCGTTATGAAAGCCGTTTGGGAAGAAAAAGTCCTGGCGGAATCCGACAAGACCGTTCTTGTCGAGGGCAATCATTATTTTCCGCCGGGTTCGATCAAGCGGGAATATTTTGCGCCGAGCGACACGCACACGACCTGTCATTGGAAAGGCGTGGCGAGTTATTATCACGTGCGCGTCGGCGTTAGTTCCAATGCGGACGCCGCGTGGTATTACCCTGAGCCCAAAGAAGCCGCCAAGTCGATCAAGGACCACGTCGCGTTCTGGCGCGGCATCAAAGTGAGCGAGTGACGCCGGGTGCGATGGCGATGGAGGCTGCGCAAGTGTCGTTGTGAGCGATTCGTGATCGAGCAATCATTTCAAGCGCCGAGACGCCGATAAATATGTAAGGAGGAACAGCAGGAATGGCCAATCTGGAAGGGAAAAGGGCGCCGGCCTTCAGCCTCGAGGGGAACGATGGCAAAAAGCATACGCTCGACGATTACAACGAGAAAACGGTGGTGCTGTACTTTTATCCGAGGGACGACACGCCGGGCTGTACCAAAGAGGCCTGCGGTTTTCGCGACCACAATGCGGCGCTTACAAAATCCGATGTTGTGGTGCTTGGCGTCAGCAAGGACAGCATCGAGTCGCATAACCGCTTCGCCGGCAAATATAAGCTGCCGTTCACACTGCTCTCGGATCCCAAAGCCGAGGTGATGAAGCGATACGGCGCGTTCGGTAAAAAGATGATGTACGGCAAGGAAGTGCAAGGAACCATTCGCTCGACAGTGGTGATCGGGCCCAAGGGCGATGTTCTCAAACACTGGACCACCGTCAAAAAAGCTGAAGCTCATCCAGCGGAAGTGCTGGCGTATTTAAAAGCCCGCTAAAACGGGCAACGCCGATTGACAATGTGCCCCTAAACGCTATATTTGGCCAATCGAAAATACCTATTCGACCAAATGGGAGGCTCTATGGATCGGCGCGATTTCATCAAAGGCGGATTGACCGTAACGGCCGGACTGGCTTTCGGCGGACTACCGCGATTCAGAGATGTGGCATTCGCGAATGACGCCAAGTGGCGCACGTTTGAGGTTACGACTCGGCTCGAAGTAACGGATCCGGTCGGCGCCGTGCGCACCTGGGTGCCGGTGCCGCTGACGTCCAACACCGACTATTTCAAACGCGAGCCGGACAGCTGGACCGGAAATTTTAAAGCTGCTCGCGTGGTACAGTACGACAAGTACGGCACGGGGATTGTTTTTGCCGAATGGGCCGCCGGAGAGAAATCACCCGTGGTCGAGGTCAAGAGTCGATTCTCGACTCGTGACCGCGAAGTGGATCTGAGCCGTAAGCCGGCCGCAGTGCCAAGCGAAAACAAGGCAGTGCTCGAATACTTTCGCAGACCCTCGAAGCTCATCAAGACCGACGGAATTGTTGCGACGACCTCCAAGGGAATCGTCACGGGGTACAAAACCGATGTCGATAAAGCAAAAGCGATCTACGAGTGGATCGTCGATAACACCTTTCGCGATGCGAAGGTCAAGGGCTGCGGGATCGGCGACATCTCGACCATGCTTCAAAGCGGGTATCTTGGCGGCAAGTGCGCCGATCTAAATGCGCTGTACGTTGGTTTGGCGCGAGCCGGCGGGTTGCCGGCGCGCGATGTTTACGGGGTGAGAGTCGCGAGTTCCGCTGAATTCAAGAGTTTGGGCAAAGCCGATGATATCACCGGGGCACAACACTGCCGGGCAGAAGTCTGGCTCGGCGGCTATGGTTGGACGCCCGTCGATCCGGCGGATGTGCGCAAGGTCGTGCTCGAAGAAAATTTACCGGGCGAACAGTTGGCGCTGGACGATCCCAAAGTAAAAAAGGCGCGCGCCAAGCTTTTCGGCGCATGGGAAATGAATTGGTTGCCGTACAATTACGCTCACGACATTAAGCTGCCGAATTCCAACGGTGCTGAGCTAGGCTTTCTCATGTATCCGCAAAGCGAGACAGCCAATGGGCGCAAAGACAGTCTCGATCCGAAAAATTTTACCTATACGATCAAGTCGAAAGAAGTTTAAGCGAAAAATGGAGTGCGGTATTCACGAGGCCTCCACATTTGTGGGGGCCTCGCTGTTTGTGGGCCAAGCAAACCGCATATTCCACCTGATGGATTCTCTAGTCGAGGAGCCGAGATCACAGAAATAAAAGTGCAGGCATGCCGTGCACTGAGAGAAGCGTGGGATTCGAGATGGTCGTTTATCTTGCCAGGGCTTCTTGAATGGCCCGCGCGAGAAACACCTCAGTTAAATGCTTGCGATACTCCGATGAGCCGTTGATGTCTTCGATGACCTCGATGTTGCGGGTCGACTCCGCCGCGGCGGCTTCGATGGTTTTTGCATCGAGTTTTTTTCCGGTGAGCATCTGTTCGACCCGCGCCGGTCGATAGGCTTTGTCGGCCACGCCGGTGATGCCGATAGCCGCCCGGCTGCAATTGCCGGACGCATCCAAGCCAATTCGGACGGCGACTCCCACCACGGCGAATCCAGAGGAACGCGGGGCGGCCTTCATATATGCGGTTTTATCGTTGCCGGTCACCGGCACTTTGATCGCCGTCACCAGCTCATCCGGCTCGAGCACGCTCATCAAAAGCCCGAGAAAAAAATCCTCGCATTTCACCCAACGCTCGCCGTTCGGCCCGGTGACTTTGATCTCGGCGTCCAGCGCGAGGATGGCCGCCGGCCAATCGCCCGCCGGGTCGGCATGCGCGATGCTGCCGCCGAGAGTGCCGCGGTTGCGCACCTGCACGTCGGCGATGGTGGTCGCCGTCTGGGGCAGCAAGGGACATTTTTCCCGCAGCAACTTGGAAGCCTCGATCTGCGCGTGGGTCACCAGAGCGCCGATAATCAGGTGATCACCCTCCTCGGTGATAGTGTCGAGCCCGGGGATGCGGCCGATATCGACGACGAAGGCCGGTTTGGACAAACGCATCTTCATCAGCGGCAGCAAGCTCTGGCCGCCGGAAAGCACTTTGACATCATCTCTATGCGCGGCGAGAAATTTTACCGCGTCGTCTAAAGATCGCGGCGCGTAGTACTCGAAAGAGCCGGGAATCATGTTTAGTAAAACCTCCGCTCGGTCTCGGGGTTGTTGTTCGCTAGTCGCCACACGACCTCGGGCGAAAGTGGAAGATCACAGACTTTCACACCGAAGGGCTTGAGCGCGTCCTCGACAGCGCTGGCAATGGCAGCGGGTGAGGGGATCGCGGCGCCCTCGCCGGCGGCTTTTTGGCCGAGCACGGTAAAGGGCGACGGTGAGGGTTGATGCACGACTTCGACGGGCGGCGTCTCCGCCGTCGAGCACTTGCCGTAGTCCAGATAGGTAATGGTCAATGGTTGTCCCTCGGGGCTATACATGAAACCCTCGCCCAGGGCGACAGCGATGCCGTGCGCTGCGGAGCCGTAGACTTGGCCGTTGACCACGTCCGGATTGATCACCGTGCCGTTGTCGCCGACGATGAGATAGCGCAGGACATGAACTATCCCCGTGGCTTTGTCGACCTCGACGATAGCGGCATGGGCGCCGGCGGAAAAAGTAAACTGTGCCCGCACCAAACGGTCGGGACCCGGCACGATATTCGGCTTGGCGTGGGGAAACATGTAGTAGAACGTCGACTCAAGTCCGGCTTCCATATCGTCGGGGATGAGATGCTGATTGTTGTAGGCGATGCGGCCCAGTTCGGCGAAGGTAATCTGTTTCGCGGCCGCGCCGGGTACCTTGACGACACTGTCTTCGATGATCAACTCGGACGGCTCCACCTTGAGATTGAACGCCGCGAGCTTGAGAATCTTTTCGCGCAAGCGGGTGGCGGCGCCGTGGATCGCGCCGATGTCGTAGAGATGAAAGTTATTGCCGCTGTTCGCCGCGGCCACGCCCCAGGCCGACAAGTCGCTATCAAAGGGAATGCTGGTGC
>CAMLCX010000108.1 GCA_946478635.1 uncultured Pseudomonadota bacterium | reverse complement strand
TGCTGGTTCAGGGAGTTGAAGGGCTGCATATGCCGCCCGGTAGCGATATCCACTTGACCCTCGATACGTCAATCCAGCACATGGCGGAAAAGGAGCTTGAAGCTTCAATTCTGAAATATCGCGCCAAGGCGGGTGTCGCGGTTGTCGTTGAGCCATTTACCGGAGAAGTGCTCGCATTGGCGAACTATCCATCGTTCGATCCGAATAACTATGCAAAACAGACCGCCGATCAGCGCCGAAATCGCGCGGTGACGGATAGTTTCGAGCCGGGCTCGACATTTAAAACCGTTCTTGCCGCGGCGGCGCTGGAAGAGGGCGTTGTCGGAAAGGACGATCTATTTTATTGTGAGATGGGCAAGTATCCGTATGCAGGAAAAATCATCCATGACACTCACCCCTATGGTTGGTTGCCTTTTTCAAAAATTCTACAGGTGTCGAGCAATATCGGATTTACCAAGGTCGCCGAGAAGCTCAAGAAGGACCGGTTTTTTAAATACATTGAAAAATTTGGCTTCGGGCAGGTGACCGGGATCGACGTGCCGGGAGAAGTCCCCGGCCTTTTGCGCAAACCGGAGAAATGGTCGGCAGTGGATCTGGCGACGCACGGCTTCGGCCAGGGGCTCTCGACGACACCGATGCAACTCGTCATGGCCTATGCCGCGATCGCCAATGGGGGTTTTCTCATGCGGCCCTTTGCGGTGCGGCGCGCGGTCAGTCCCACGGGAGAAGTTTTATTGGAAAACCAGCCGCATGTGGTGCGCCGCGTCATCTCCGAAAAAACGGCGACGCTTTTGGCGTCGATGCTGCAAGACGTGACGACCGAAGGCGGCACGGGTGTGATGGCCAACGTCGATGGTTTTGACGTGGCGGGAAAGACCGGCACCGCGCAAAAAGCCGATCCGGTACACGGCGGTTATGCGGCAAGAAAACGAGTGGCTTCTTTTGTCGGCTTCGTCCCGGCAAACAGGCCGCGCTTAGTTGCCTTGGTGCTTATCGATGAGCCGGAAGTGAATGTCTACGGCGGCGTGGTGGCGGCGCCGGTTTTTCGTAACATCGCGCAGGGCGCTTTGCGTCACCTCGCGGTCGCGCCTCAGAAGGCTGCGCCGATTCCGGTCGCGCCGGTTCCGCAGGAATCCGGCGCGCGCCAAGTTGTCAAAAGGCCGCCTACCCGTGTGGACAACGACGGAGCGGAGTCAACCCCGGACTTCGTTGGCTTGAGTCTCCGTGAAGCTTTGGAAAAAGCCCAATCGTTAAGAGTTAAAGTCCGGCTACAGGGGAACGGCTACGTTATAAAACAGGCCCCGCCGGCGGGCAATCGTTGGAACGAAGAGGGGGTCCTCGTTCTGAGTTTGCAGGGTTAGCGGAAATGCGTGTCAGGGACTTTCTCAAAATCGATGCGATCGAAAACGTAGATGGCGATCTCGATCAGGAAATCAGCGGGCTTTCCTACGATTCTCGCAAGGTTTTACCTCGAGAGGTTTTTTTTGCGGCCTCAGGTGAAAAAGCCGATGGTCATGAATTCATCTTCGAAGCCGTCAAGCGAGGTGCCGCGGCGGTGGTATTCTCGCGCGAAGGCGATTGGCCGCGCGCGGCGGCGGCCGTGCGAGTCAAGGACGTCCGGCGGTCCATGGGATTGTGGGCGGCGCATTTCCACGGTCGGCCAAGCGAGCGGATCCGGCTTGTCGGAGTAACCGGCACGAATGGCAAAACGACGCTCACGTATCTGATCGAATCAATACTCGAAGCCGCGGCGATAAAAGCGGGTGTGATCGGGACGATCAACTATCGCTACGGCGGGCGCGAACTTCCTTCGCACCATACGACGCCCGAGTCGCCCGACTTGCAAGCACTGATCGATGAGATGGCGCGTGCCGGCGTCGAGGCGGTCGCCATGGAGGTATCCTCTCATGCGCTGGCGCAGGAGAGAGTGCGGGGCCTGGAGTTCGACGTTGGCGTCTTTACGAACCTATCCCGCGATCATCTCGATTACCATCGCGACATGGACGAATATTTTTTGGCCAAGGCAAAGCTCTTCACCGATTATCTGGAGGCCAGCCGAAAGCGGCGCAAAGCCGCGGTCATTTATGGCGAAGACCCGCGCGGACGACAATTGATCGAGCGCCTGCGCTCAAGCGATTTCGACTTGTGGGGCTACGGCGATGGCAAAGAGTGGGACGTGCATCCGCTCGACGTCAAGCAAGATGTCGGAGGTCTGCGGGGCGTCATCCAAGCGAGGAAACAAATTCTTGAAATCGACTCCCGGCTTATCGGCGCGGCGAATCTACAAAATATTCTGGGCGCCGTCGGGGTTGGACGGGCGCTGGGAATCGAGACGGACGTTATTGCTCGGGGGATCAATCAACTCAGGTCCGTTCCCGGACGGCTCGAGAAGATCGTGAACGATCGCGGCATTGCGATCCTCGTCGACTACGCGCATTCACCCGACGCGCTCGAAAAAGTACTCGGCGCGGTTCGGCCGCTGACCCAGGGAAGGGTTGTTTGTGTTTTCGGCTGTGGCGGTGACCGCGATCGCGGCAAGCGTCCCTTGATGGGTGAAATGGCCGCGCGCTTAGGTGACTTCGTCGTGCTCACCTCGGATAACCCGCGCACCGAGGACCCGCTGGCGATTCTCGACGAGGTCGAAGCGGGCGTACAAAGAACCGGATTAAAAAAACTCGAGGTCTCCGGCCTTTCGTCCGGGGTCCGCGAAAGCGGACTTGGGCGCGGCTACGTTGTCGAGGCCGATCGTCGAAAAGCCATTGGCATCGCCATCAAGGCGGCGTCAGCGGGCGATGTGGTCTTGATCGCCGGCAAGGGCCATGAGGATTACCAAGTCTTGGGCAAAAGCAAGATTCATTTTGATGATCGGGAAGTCGCTCGCCAAGAGTTGGGCTGGCAAGCGAGCGCATAACGGCCGGGGATGGGATGGAGCAAGGCAGAAATTCTCGCGGCCACGGGCGGCAGGGTCCTGCGCGAGGGGCGGGCAACGCGTTTCGGAGAAATCGTGACCGATTCAACCAAGGTTAGAACAGGATCCGTTTTCATCGCCCTGAAAGGCGAGCGCCACGACGGTCATCGCTTTATCCCGGACGCGCTGCGGCGCGGCGCCGCCTGCGTCATCGCGGAGCGCGCGATGCCCACCGCCAGTTTTGGTAAAAGCACCGTGGTCACGGTCCGCGATACGCTCAAAGCCTTGGGTGATCTGGCGCATTATCGGCGCGAGCAGTTTAGCCCGAAAGTTTTGGCCATCACCGGTTCGAACGGCAAAACGACCACTAAGGAGATGATCGCCGCTATTCTCGAGGAAGCTTCTTTCGGACGCGAGCGCCTGCGCGGTAGGATTTTGAAGACCGAGGGTAATTTCAATAATCTGGTCGGTCTTCCGTTGACACTTTTACGACTACGGCCGCGCGACAAAGTGGCCGTCGTCGAGCTCGGCACGAACCATCCCGGTGAAATCCAGCGCCTCGCTGAGATCGCCGACCCGGACGGCGGCATCATCACCTCCGTGGCCGCGGCGCATCTCGAAGGTCTCAAAAGTTTGGCCGGCGTGGCGCGGGAAAAGGGGGCACTCTACAAGAACGTTCGCGCCAACGGCGCTATCGCCGTCAACGTCGATGATGCGCGGGTTAAAAAGCTTGCCGTCCGCTACCCGGGGAAAAAAATCACCTACGGCAGACGCGGTGTGGTGCGCGCGCGATTCTGGCGCCTGCGCGGCACGAGCGGAATGCTGTTTACGCTTTTGGCCGGCCGTGAGAGCCGCACGGTGCGGCTTAATTATCTCGGCGAACATAATCTGTCCAACGCGCTCGGCGCGGCGGCCCTGGCGCTCGGCGCCGGCGTGAAGCTTGACGCGATTTGCCGCGGACTGGAGAAGGCAAAGCCCTTTTCCATGCGCATGCAGATCGAAGAATGGCAAGGCATCGGCGTCATTAACGATGCGTACAACGCCAACCCCGCTTCGATGAAGGCTGCGCTTGCGGCCCTCGCGGAAATCCCATGCCGCGGCAGGCGCATCGCCGTGCTGGGCGACATGTTTGAGCTCGGCCGTCATGCTGTCGCCGAGCATCGCGCGTTGGGCAAAGTCGCGGCCGTCAGGGCGGTGGATCACCTGTATCTGCTCGGGGATCAGGCCGGCGAGGTGCGCCGGGGCGCTTTACGGGGCGGCATGCGGCCAGAGCAAGTTACGATCGGCGAGAATCCTGGGGATCTCGGCGCGCAATTGCGCGCGAAGGTGAAACGCGGCGATTGGCTGCTTTTCAAAGGCTCGCGGGGCATGAAAATGGAGCAAGTTTTAGCGGCGCTCAGGCGCGGAAGGTCATAGGAGATTGGGTTTGTTATACTACCTTTCGTTTCCTCTCTCGACGACTTATTCGGGTTTCAATGTCTTTCGCTACATCACGTTTCGCGCCGCCATGGCGGCGTTGATGGCGTTGCTCATTTCGTTTCTTCTAGGCCCGTGGTTGATTCGCACATTGACGCAAAAGCAAATTGGCCAACAGATTCGCGATGACGGTCCGGCCTCCCATGCCGCCAAGGCCGGAACGCCGACGATGGGCGGCGCTTTGATTATTTTAGCGCTGTTTTTTTCGACGGTTCTGATGGCCGACATTGCTAACCGTTACGTCCTGCTCGCGCTCATCGCCACCCTCGGCACGGGTGTGGTGGGCTTTGCCGACGATTACCTGAAACTTAGCCGTCAAAATAGCCGGGGACTTTCACCGCGCGGCAAATTGCTTGGCCAATTTCTCGTGGCGTTCGTGGTGGCGCTCGCACTGTATTTTCAGCCGCGCTTTAGCACCGAGATCGCCGTGCCGTTTATCAAAACCTTCCGTTTCGATCTTGGGCTCTTTTACATTCCGTTCGCCATGCTGGTGATCGTGTGCACTTCGAATGCCGTCAACCTGACCGACGGTTTGGACGGCTTGGCGATTGGCCCGGTCATGGTTGCCGCGGGAACTTACGCGGTCATCTCCTACGTGACCGGCCATTTGAAGCTTGCCGAATATCTGCAAATACCCTACGTCGCCGGAGTCGGCGAGTTGAGTGTGTTCTGCGCCGCCGTCGTCGCCGCCGGATTGGGCTTTCTTTGGTACAACGCCTACCCCGCGCAAATGTTCATGGGCGACGTCGGCTCGCTCGCGCTGGGCGCGGCACTGGGAGTCGTCGCCGTGATGACCAAGAATGAAATTCTTTTGATCATCGTCGGCGGCGTGTTCGTCATCGAAGCGTTGTCCGTCATTTTTCAGGTGGCTTTCTACAAGATCCGGCGCAAGCGGGTTTTTCTGATGGCGCCCATTCATCATCATTACGAGCTCAAAGGCTGGAAGGAACCGCAAATCATCGTGCGCTTCTGGATCATCTCGTTTATCTGCGCCGTCATCGGCTTGAGCACCTTGAAGCTGCGCTGAAAATACCCATGGCCGATGGACCTCAAAGGCAAAAACTTTTTAGTGATCGGGTTGGCGCGTACCGGTCTCGAGTGCGCGCGCTTTCTCGCGCAACGGGGTGCCGGCGTGTTGGTTAGCGATCAGCGCAGCCGGGTGGATCTCAAACCGGGGATCGAAAGTCTCGCAGGCCTTGCGGTGGATTATCGTTTGGGCGGCGAAGAAACGCGCTGGCTCGACGGCGTCGACTACGTTGTTCCGAGTCCCGGAGTGCCGCAGGACAATGTGTTGCTGCAACAAGCCGTCGCGCGGGCGATTCCGGTTCTCAGCGAAATCGAGCTTGCCTGCCGTTTTTTCCCCGCGCCGATCGTCGCGATTACCGGCACCAACGGCAAGAGCACGACCACGACATTGATCGGCGAGATGCTGAAGGCGAGCGGAAAGAGGACTTTTATCGGCGGCAATCTCGGCGCCCCGTTTGTCGGCTCGCTCGATCAAAGTTGGGATTGGGGCGTGCTTGAAATCAGCAGTTTTCAGCTTGAGTGGACTAGCGAGTTTCGCCCGCGCGTCGCTGTCATGCTCAACGTCACCGAGGACCATTTGGACCGCTACCGCAGTTTTGCCGATTACGGCGCCGCCAAGGAGCGCATCTTCCAGGCGCAAACGGGCGCCGACGTGGCGATCCTCAACCGCGACGATCCGTTGGTTTGGCCAATGCGCCATCGCATCAAGGCGCGCGTGATCTCTTTCGGATTTTCGGAGACATCGACGGGAGTATTTCCGGCCGGTGCGGAGATCATCTGGCGCGACGGCGACAAGGAAGAACGGTTTTCGCTTCGGCGCGCGAGGCTTCAGGGCGTGCATAACCTGGAAAATATGATGGCGGGAATCACGGCCGCGAAGCGTGCCGGTGTCGATAACGCCGTCATTCAGGAGACTTTGGAAAATTTCTCCGGGCTCGAGCACCGACTCGAGTGGGTCCGCGAAAAAGACGGCGTGCGTTACTATAACGATTCCAAAGGCACCAATGTCGGCGCGGTGGTGAAATCGCTCGCAAGCTTCACCGAGCCGGTGATTTTGCTCGCCGGGGGCGTGGATAAGGGCGGCGCTTATGCGCCGTTGGCAGAGGGCATCAAGCAGAAAGTTCGCCGATTGGTGTTGTTCGGCGCGGCCAAGGGAGTCATCGCGCGCGCCCTGGGGTCGCTTACCGAAACGGTTATCGTCGACGACCTTCAGTCGGCGGTGCGTGACGCGGCGGCACACGCCCGCGCAGGCGACGTGGTGTTGCTCTCGCCGGCTTGTTCCAGTTTTGACCAGTTTCGTAACTATGCCGAGCGCGGCAATGTTTTCAAAACTTTGGTGCGGCAATTATGAGAGACGGTTTGGCTGTCGATAGATGGATGCTGCTCGCGGTGGCGGGCTTGCTGGCGCTGGGAATGACGATGGTCTTGAGCACCAGCTACCTCCACTCGCAGGAGCGTTACGGTGACGGCACTTATTTTTTTCGTAAACAACTGGTAGCCCTGGCTGCCGGCATGATCGCCTTGGTTACCTGTGCGATCGTGCCGTCGACGCTTTATCGCCGCTTTGCCTATCCCCTGTTGGCCGTCAGTTTCATCATTCTCATTATGGTCCTCGTCCCGGGTATCGGTGTGAGTCGCGGCGGCGCGCGGCGCTGGATCCCGTTTCCGGGCTTCGCGTTTCAGCCGTCCGAATTGGCGAAGCTCTCGGTCGTGTTCTATCTGGCCCACTCCATGGCGAAGAAAGAGGAATTGATCCGGACTTTTTCGGTTGGCGTCTTGCCGCACTTGATGGTTGGCGGTGTGTTTGCCGTCCTGCTCTTGCTCGAACCTGACTTTGGCACTGCGCTTATTCTGACGACGCTTCTCTATTTCATGCTTTTTATCGGCGGCGTGAGGGTGCGGCATCTGCTGGCCACTGCTTTGTTGGCCTTGCCGGTCCTGGCCTACGTCATGATGACGGCCGAGTATCGCCTGCGCCGCCTGATGACCTTTGTCGATCCGTGGAGTGATGCCACGGGCAGTGGTTTTCATATCATTCAATCGTTGATCGCCTTTGGCTCGGGCCAGCTGCTGGGTCGCGGGCTCGGCGAAAGCCGCCAAAAACTTTTCTATCTACCCGAAGCCCACACCGATTTTATTTATTCAGTAATCGGCGAAGAATTGGGGTTGCTTGGCGCCCTAGCGGTATTGGCGCTTTTCGGCGTGATCATCGTGCGCGGTCTTCGGCTGACGGCGAAGATCGAAGAGCCCTTCGATCAGTATCTGGCCTTCGGCTTGACGGTGCTGCTTGGCCTGCAGGCCTTGATTCACATGGGCGTGGTGATGGGATTGATGCCGACCAAAGGACTGGTGCTGCCGTTTATCAGTTACGGCGGTTCGGCCATGGTGATCAATTTGATGGAGGCGGGGATTTTACTGGGTCTCTCACGCCGGAGGCTCTAGATGCGCGTGATTTTCGCCGGCGGGGGAACCGGCGGACACTTGTTCCCCGGGCTGGCTGTGGCGCGGGCATTTCAGCGGCGCGATTCGTCGGTAGAAATTTTGTTTATCGGCACGGCACAAGGAATCGAGTTTCGCGTGTTACCCAAAGAAGGATTCCAGCTGGAAACTCTGGAGGTCAAGGGAATAAAGGGCAGGGGTTTGCGCGGCTGGCTCGACGCCGCGCGCCGGGTCCCGGCGGGGTTGCTGCGTTCCATGGCCATTATCAGAGAATTTCGCCCCGACTGCGTGATCGGCCTGGGTGGTTATGCCTCAGGCCCGGCGCTGCTCGCGGCCCGATTGCTCCGCGCCCGCTGCGCCATTATGGAGCAAAATCTCCGTCCCGGTTTCACCAACAAGCTGCTCGGTCGCTTTGTCCACAAAGTTTTTACTTCCTATCCCCGGAGCGCCGAGTTTTTTCCAGGCGCTCACGTGATCGAAACGGGCAACCCGGTGCGCTGGCAAGAGCTTCCCGCCGCCGCCAGGCGCGACAAATTTTCTCTGCTCGTTTTCGGCGGCAGCGCGGGCGCGCGGCGCGTCAATTATGCCGTCGTCGACGCGCTCAAGAATTTGGCCGATGTCCAAGACGAATTGTTTATCACCCATCAAACCGGCGCGTTGGACTTCGCGGCGATCAAAGCGGCTTACACTTCATTGCCGTTCGAAGCGGAAGTGACGCCGTTTATCGAAGCCATGGACGAGGCGTACGCCATGGCCGATTTGGTCCTTTGCCGCGCCGGCGCCACCACGGTGGCGGAGCTCACGGCCTTCGGCAAGGCGGCGATCTTGGTGCCGTATCCCTACGCAATTTATGATCATCAACGGGGTAACGCACAGGCGCTGCAAGAAAAAGGCGCCGCCGAGATGATTTTGGACCAGGACCTGAACGGCAAGGTATTGGCGGAAACAATCCGCGGCTATCTGTCCGATCGCGGACGGATCACGCGTATGGCGGCGGCGGCGCGCGCGCTCGGGAGACCGGACGCGGCCGCGCGGATTGTCGATGAATGTTATGCGCTGGCGCAGGGCTAACGGTTTGGGCGTGGCGCCGCTTCTATGCTGCACAAGAAACACAAAATTCATTTCGTCGGGATCGGCGGCATCGGCATGAGCGGCATCGCCGAAGTGTTGTTGAACTCGGGTTACGCGGTAAGCGGCTCCGACCTCCTGGAGAGCGACGCCACGCGCCGGCTCCGCGCCCTCGGCGCGCGCGTGTTTGTCGGACACGAAGAGGACAATTTGGCAATGGATCTGTCCGTCGTGGTGATTTCCACCGCCGTGAAATACTCCAATCCGGAGGTGCTTGAAGCGCGTCGCCGCCATATCCCGGTGATCCCGCGCGCGGAGATGCTTGCCGAGCTGATGCGCATGAAATACGGGATCGCGATCGCCGGTAGTCACGGTAAAACCACGACGACTTCGATGATCGCTGCGGTCTTGAGCGGCGCGGGCCTCGATCCCACTATGGTGATCGGCGGGCGGGTGCGCATGTTCGGCGCCAACGCGAAAATGGGCCAGGGCGAGATTTTGGTCGCGGAAGCGGATGAGAGCGACGGTAGTTTCCTGCTGCTTTCGCCGATCATCGCGGTGGTGACGAACATCGACAGGGAACACATGGATTTCCATCAAACGATGGAGCGGCTCCATGAAAGTTTTCTCGCATTCATAAACAAGATTCCTTTTTACGGCTTGGCCGTGCTCTGCGTTGACGACACTCCGGTGCGTGGCCTTATTCCCAAAGTTCGAAAACGCTTCACGACGTACGGCCTGTCGCCGGAAGCGGACTTTTCGGCGCAAGATCTCAACCCTACGCCGTCAGGCATCGAATGCACCGTGATTCATCGCGACAAGCCGCTTGGCAAGTTGCGCCTGCATCTACCCGGACGCCATAGCGCGACCAACGCGCTCGCGGCGGTGGCGGTCGCCCACGAACTGGAAATTCCATTCTCCCGCGTCGCCGAGGCGCTCGATGCATTCACCGGCATTCACCGGCGATTTGAAGTGAAGGGCGAGCCCGGCGGCATCTTGGTGATCGACGATTATGGTCATCACCCAACCGAGATACGCGCGACCATCGGCGCGATACGCGACAGCTGGAAGCGGCCGCTGACGGTGATCTTTCAACCGCACCGCTTCACGCGCACCAAGGATTTGTTCGATGAGTTTTTAACCGCCTTTGAAGGCGCGGACCGGCTCGTGTTGACCGAAATTTATTCTGCCGGCGAAGACCCGATTCCCGGTGCAAACGGGGAGGCGCTCTATCAGGCGATCAAGCGCAAGGGCCATCTGGACGTGGAATTTATTCCCGACAAAAACGATATCGTCGCGCGGCTCGCCGGCGAACTCGCGAGCGGCGACGTCGCGTTAACCCTCGGCGCCGGCGACATTTACAAGGTCGGGGAAGCTTTGGTCGAAAGGCTCCAATGAAGAGCTGGAGTAATGGAGCGCTGGAGTGATGGAATGTTGGGGATTCAGCGGCGGCCCACGGGCCTTCGACTCCGCCGCGGCGTTAGCCATGACTGAGGGGTCTAGCGAATCCGCGCTGGCGCGGGAGTTGAAAGCGATTTCCGGCCTGAAGCTCAAGATTGCCGAGCCGTTGGCGCGCTACACGTCAATGAAAATCGGCGGGCCGGCGGATTATTTCATTGAAGTTTCAAATCTTGCGGCCCTGGCTGCTCTGCTTTGCGATCTCGAACATAACCACGTTGATTTCCATGTGCTCGGCAATGGCAGCAACGTTTTAGTAAGCGACCGCGGCGTTCGCGGGGCTGTGATCCGGTTGGCCGGAGAATTCAAAACCGTTGACTGGCATGAAGCGGTTGGCCGCATTCAGGCGAGCGTGGGCGCGGCTTACGCGGTTACGCAACTGGTGCGCGAAGCGGCGCGCAAGGGCTATGCCGGTTTGGAATTTGCCGAGGGTATTCCCGGGACTGTTGGGGGCGCTTTGTACATGAATGCCGGCGCCTATGGTTCGGAGTTTGAAAAAGTCGTCGATCAGGTTGAAGGCCTGACGCGGGATGGAAAACCGTTACAGTTTGCGCGCGCGCAAATGACATTTAGTTACCGCGATTCGCATCTGCCGGCCGGCACGGTGGTGACTCGCGTTTCCATGCGCTTGCAGAAAACAGAGGCCGCCCGGCTCGGTTTGAAAGTGCGCGAGCTGACCAGCAAGAGAAAAGAAAGCCAGCCTTCCGGTTTCCCGAACTCCGGATCGATGTTTCGCAATCCGCCGGACGATTATGCGGGCCGGCTGATTGAAGCTGCGGGTCTCAAAGGCAAGCGCATTGGGCAGAGTCAGATCTCGCAGCGCCACGCGAATTTTTTCGTGAATCTGGGCGGCGCCAGAGCACAAGAGGTGCGCCAGCTCATGGAGCTGGCGCAGGCGGAAGTGCGCCGGCAATTCGGCGTCGACTTGGTGGCGGAGGTTAAATTTTTGGGCGATTGGGCGACGGATTGAGGGTGAGACCATGCAATTAAAAGTCTATCGCCGGGACAACCGGAAAAAAGATGAACGACGCTGGCGCCGGAGCTTTGCGCGTGTTGGCAGCGTTCTGGGCGGGGTCGCCTTGGCGTTGGTCGTCTATCGCGCCAGCGGCCCGCTGGCGATTGCCGCCGTTTCATTGCGCGAATTCATCCTTGAGAGTCCCTATTTTTCAGTGCGTGAAATTCAGGTGCGCGGCACCGCCAAAGTGAGCGGCGATGAGGTCATCGCGATTGCCGGATTGCGCCGCGGTATGAGCCTCTGGAGGATCGATCTGGCGACCATCGAAAAAAGGATCGGCCGTCATCCCTGGGTGCGCCGGGTTTTGACCAGGCGCGAGTTCCCGCGCCGCCTCATTATTGACGTCGAAGAGCGCACTCCGAAAGCGATCGTCGCCATGCGCAAACTTTACTACGTCGATTCGGACGGCGTGGTCTTCAAGGAAGTCGCGCCCGGCGAGGACG
>CAMLCX010000107.1 GCA_946478635.1 uncultured Pseudomonadota bacterium | reverse complement strand
TCACGCACTGGGAAACTTACGATGGCAAGAAATTACGACCGGACTCGAATATTCAGGCATGGCCGAAAAACTGACTTACCTTTCCGCGAAATCGGGGCTAGCTCAGGGGCGCTTGTTTCTTAAATTTACGATCCAAACTCTCTCGAGATCCGAATCAGCACGCGGTGGTCCTATTATCGGTCACCAGCTGAACCGATAGTGATCCCCAGGCGGGCTACGCTTCGGCGATCTCGTATTTTTCGTGATGCAGTTCCTGGCTGGCTTTGATGATGATGCGGTGGTTGATCTCGCGCTCGAGATTTTCCAGGCTGTTGTTTTTTTCGTCGTACAAGAAATTTGCGATGTCGGGATGCAAACGGACGACGATGTTTTTGCCGTTGTCGACGTTGGCTTTTTGGCGCTTGATCGCTCGCAGGACATCGTAGGCGACGGTCGCCGCCGACTTTATTCTCCCGCGGCCTTCACAGTGCGGGCACGGGCGCAGCAACTGATTCTCCAAGCTCTCGCGCGTGCGCTGGCGGGTCATTTCCACCAGGCCCAACTCTGAAATTTTCAGGATGTTGGTCCGGGCCTTGTCTTTCTTGAGCGCTTCTTTGAGGGCTTCATAAACCTTTTTCCGATTGCCCTCCTTTTCCATGTCGATGAAATCGATGATGATGATGCCGCCGACGTTTCTCAGGCGTAGTTGGCGAACGACCTCCTGGGTGGCCTCAAGATTGGTTTTGAATATCGTCTCTTCCTGATTGCGCTTGCCGACAAAGCGCCCCGTATTGACGTCCACGGCGATGAGCGCTTCGGTGCGTTCGATGATGATATAGCCGCCCGATCGCAGCCAAACCCGGCGATCCAAAGCTTTGAGGACTTTCTCCTCGATGCCCTGTTGCTCAAAGAGCGGCTCCTTGCCGGTATACGCGACGATTTTCGATGTGAGACGCGGCATGAAGTGACGCACGAAATCGAGGACTCGCCGATGGTCTTTGGGCGAGTCGATCACCACTCGCTCGGTGTCGTTCGAGAAAAAATCCCGAATCGCCCGCGTGATCAGATCGAGATCCTGATGAATCAGCGCCGGGGCGGCGGCGCTCTGGGCCTTTTTCTGGATGCCTTTCCACAGCCGGATGAGAAAGGCGAGATCGCGCTGCAATTCGCGCTTGCTGCGCCCTTCGCAGGCGGTGCGCAAGATAAACCCGCCGTTTTCATTGCGCAAAGACTGGGCGATTTCTTTCAGCCGCTTGCGTTCGTCTTCACTCTCGATACGGCGCGAGATGCCGATATGCTTTGTCCCCGGCATGAAAACCATGTAGCGCCCCGGCAGCGACACGTGCGACGTCACTCTGGCGCCTTTGGTGCCGAGCGGATCTTTGGCGACTTGAACGAGAATTTCTTCGCCACGGGAGAGCTGCTTTTCGAGCGGCAGCCGACGGGATGGCTGCGGCTTAGGCGGCTCGGCAAACTCTACTTCGTCCGCCGCATTCAACAACTGCGCATCACCGGGTTCGCTGGAAAAATCCGAGGCGTGGAGAAACCCGGCCTTTTCCATACCCATATCGATAAAGGCTGCCTGCATGCCTGGGAGCACCCGCGCCACTTTGCCTTTGTAGATATTGCCGGCAACGCCCATTTCCTCTTTTCTTTCGATTAGAAATTCGGCTAGCAAACCGTCTTCCATGAGGGCGATGCGGCTCTCCTGGGGCGTCGAACTTATATAAATCTCTTGCTTCATAGAATTTGGCAATTCGAACAGTGTTGGCGGGAATTGTCTGCGAAGGAGCCACCGGGCAATACGGTGAATCCACTAAAATCATTCACGAAATTAGCTGCCTTTATAGAGGAAAATACCCCTGACTGCAAGGAAGCTCCGTGATGAGCCCCCTTGGGCGAATTGACAACCGTGCCCGTGACCGCTACTTTTAAAAGAGTATCAGCGCCCCTTAACCGATGTATGGGTATTGAAGGCCAATCATGAGTTACCCGGTCGCCGCGCCCGCTTACGGCATCCTCAATACTAAAGTTTTAATTCTTAATCGATCTTATCTGCCGATCCACGTCACTTCGGTGCGGCGCGCTTTCGTGCTGCTTTATCAAGGCATCGCCAAAGCCGTCAACGATCAGTACCAGACATTCGATTTTGCAAGCTGGGGGGATCTGTCGATTTCGGCGCACGATGAGACCGTTGGTTTGGTCAATCGGGTCATTCGTGTGCCCCGAGTCATCCTGTTGGTAAGCTACGACCGGGTTCCAAAAAGGCAGGTGCGATTTAGCCGTTACAATATTTACGCGCGAGATAAATGTACTTGCCAATACTGCGGCCGGCACTTGCCTCGGCAGGAGCTCAACCTCGACCACGTAATCCCCCGCTCCCAAGGAGGTACGTCGATTTGGGAAAATGTCGTCTGCTCCTGCCACGAATGTAATCGCCGGAAGGGCGGCCGGACCCCGCAGCAGGCCAGCATGCCGCTTATACGCAAGCCGCTAAAGCCCCAATGGACCCCCTTCATGCAAGAGACTTTCAGCATGTCCCGCTATAAGGAATGGATGCCCTTCCTCAACACCGTCGACGTCTCTTACTGGAATACCGAACTGCTAGAAATGTAGTTTTATAGTGGTCCACCTGAGTTCTTCGACAGGTGCCGGCAAAGCGCCCATGCGCTGATGGTGAAATTAAGTTCCACATGGCGCAATGCCTGCCTATATCTTGCGGTAACGTATTTTCACATCCCCTGTATATTGTGATTTTCTCTTGACAGCCCTCACGTACCTATGGGACTATTGCAAACAGATTCCCAGCGGGTAAAACTGCCTTTAAATTCCCTGGATAGAAACCGATTTTATGCGCCTAAAACGCCTTGAAATGATTGGCTTTAAATCGTTCGCGCAGCGGACCGTCATCGAGATGAATCCCGGCGTCACTGCGGTGGTGGGACCCAACGGCTGCGGCAAATCCAACATTGTTGATGCCCTTCGGTGGGCCATGGGCGAGCAAAGCGCCCGGCACCTGCGTGGACACCAAATGGAGGACGTCGTCTTCAACGGCAGCGACAGCCTGCCGGCTACCGGCATGGCCGAGGTTTCGATCACTTTCGATAACGAGGATAACCGTGGTCCCGCTGAGTACGCCAACTTCAGCGAGATTATGGTGTCCCGGCGGTTGTTCCGCTCCGGCGAATCGGAATACGCCATCAATAAAGTCACCTGCCGCTTGAAAGACGTGATCGAGCTGTTTCTCGGCACCGGCGTGGGCAGTAAGGCCTACTCGATCGTCGAGCAAGGCAAGGTCGATGAGCTGGTCAATTCCAAACCCGAAGAGCGGCGCGGCTTGATCGAAGAAGCCGCCGGCACGAGCAAGTACAAGAGCCGCAAAATCGTCGCCGAAAAAAAACTCGAGCGCACGCAGCAAAATCTTCTCCGGCTCAACGACATCGTGCGCGAAATCGAGCGGCAAATCCGTGCCATGGAATTGCAAGCCAAGAAAGCCGAGCGCTATCGCGCGCTGCGATCCGAGCTCAAGGAAAAAGATCTCGGCTTGGCCTTTTTACAGCGCGAAACTTTTACCGAAGACATCGCGCGCCGGGAAAGCCAATTGGCGGACGTGGAAAATCGGCTGGCGGAACATCTCGCGTCCCTGCACAGTCAAGAAGCCGAAAATGAGTCGGTCCGCTTGTCGCTCATGGAGACCGATCGCGAGCTCGGCGCCCAGCAAGAAACCGTTTACCAACGCCGCGCCGCGATCCAAACCGATGAGCAGAAGTGCGAGTTTTTCAACAAGGACTTGGGGCAACTTGCGCAAAGCGAGGCTGAAGCGCGCGCATCGCTCGCGCAACTTGAAGAAAGAACCGAATTTCTAATCCGGGAAATCACCGAGCTGAACAATGCCAAGGAAAGCTTTATTCAGCTGTCGCTTTTCGAGGAGTCCTTCCTGCGTGAGAAGGAAAGCGATCTCGCCATACTGCAGGCACGCTTGCGCTCGCTGCAAGGGGAACTCGAGCAGGAAAAGTCGGCGCTGATCGATATCGCAAACCAGATCGCGTATCTAAAAAATGACGCCCTGGCCAAAGAACGCCGGCACGGCGAAATCTCGCGGGAGCTGGAGCGCAGCCGGGAAGAGCATACGCAAGCTTCGACGGCGCTGGCCTCCTGTGAAATGATGCAAAGCGCGAGCTTGCTCGCACTCACGACGTGCGTCAAAGAACTGCGCGAGCGCACCATTGAAACCGCGCAGGCGACCGCTCTGTTACAGAACCTGAACAAAGGTCGCGAAGACCAGGTAGCCAAAATCTCAGCGCTAAAGGAGCAGATCCAGGAGAACCGCTCGCGTTTGTTGTCCTTCGAAGAGCTGCAAAAGAACTACGAGGGCTATCAAGAGGGCGTGCGCGCGATCATGCTCAAGAAACAGCAGGAAACGACGCCCAATGGTATTTATGGACTGGTCGCTGAAGTCATCGACGCGCCGGAAAGCTACGAGAAGGCGCTGACCGCCGTATTGGGTGACCGGCTGCAATATGTCATCGTCAAAAGCCACCAGGAGGGCATCGAAGCCATCGAATATTTAAAAACCCAGGCTTCGGGCCGGGGCAGTTTCATCCCCCTGGAGATGTCTCGCAAACCGCGCAAAGAGTTGCCCCTGGGCGAAGCCGAGGTCGTGGCGCCTTTGATGGAAATGATCTCGATAAAGGAAGGTTATCGCGATATCGCCGATTATTTGCTTTCTGACGTAGTCGTGGTGGAAAACCTGCAAGCCGGTTTAGCGCTGTGGAATCGCAATGGCTATTACAGCACGCTGGTTACGCCCGAAGGGGAAGTAATCGATCCGATCGGTACGGTGACCGGCGGCAGCGGCACGCCCCTGGAAACCAGCTTTCTTGCCCAGCGGCGCCGTATTCGCGAACTGAAAACCATTCTTTCCGAGGGCGAGGCTCAGCTCGGTCATGAGGAGCGGGAAAGCGAGCAGCTTCGGCAAGCCGTGGAACAAGCCTCGACCGAGAAGACTCTTCTTGGCGCCGAAATTCATCGGCTCGAACTCGAAAAGGTACGTCTGGAACATGAAAGCCGCGCCGCCAACCAAGAGTATGACCGCCTTTTGCAAGCGGTGCGCGCCCTCACTCAGGAACAAAGCGATCTGACCACGGCCGTGCAGCTTCTCGAAGATGAGATACGCCACTGCCGCGAAAACGGCGAGTCGCGCATCGAGGAAAAAGTTCAACGCGAGCGGCTGTTGGCACAGAAACAAAGCGAACTGCAGCAAATCAGCCACTCGCTTGAGACCGCCGAGGCCGCAGTGACGCAATCGCGTATCCGCAATGCGGCATTGGGCGAAAAGCGCGACAACACCCACGTCAATTTGGCGAACCGGGTAAAGCTCAAGGAAGATATCGCGCACGAAATCGCGGCGCGCCAGGCGCAGATCGCCGAGTATCGGCGGCGCCGTGAGGAAACCGAGCAGTCGCTGGCCGAGACCCAGAACTCACTCGGCCAAAACCGCGAGGAGTTGCAAATCCTCGACGAGAGGCTGCAAGCCGACCGGCAAAAATATCGGCAGATTTCCAAGCGTCTCGCCGAGATCGGCGAAAGCCTTAAAGAGATCCGGCCGCTGGTTGATGCCTGCCAGGAGGAAAAGAGCCGCATTCAACTGGCGCTGGCCGGGCAACGGATAGAGCTGCAGCATCTGGCAATGAACTTGCGCGAGAAATATGATGTTCAGCTTGAAACGCTTGCTCCGGAATTTCCCGAAACTCCGCCGGCGCAAGCCGAACTCACCGCGGAGATCGACGACCTGCGTAACCGGCTGGAACGCATGGGCGAAGTCAATCTCGCCGCCATCGGCGAATACGAGGAACTCACCGAGCGCTTCCGTTTCATGAGCCAACAAAAAGAAGATTTGGAGCGCTCCATCGCCGACCTGCAGCAAACCATCGTCAAGCTCAATCGCATTTGCCGGCTGCGTTTCAAGGAGAGCTTCGATGCCATCAATGAAAAATTTGAAGCGATCTTCCCGCGCTTATTCCGTGGCGGCAAAGCGAAACTCGTGCTGACCGACGAGAATGACTTCCTCGAGACCGGCGTCGATATTATCGTGCAGCCGCCTGGAAAAAAGCTGCAGTCGATTACCTTGCTTTCAGGCGGCGAGAAGGCCCTCACCGCCGTGAGCTTGCTGTTCGCGATCTTTTTGACCAAGCCGAGCCCCTTCTGTTTTCTCGACGAGGTCGACGCCCCCCTCGACGACGCCAATATCGATCGCTTTACCGAGATGATCCAAGAGATGAGCGCGCACTCGCAATTTGTCCTGGTCACGCACAACAAGAAATCCATGCAGGCCGCCGAGGTCCTCTACGGCATCACCATGGCGGAACCCGGAGTTTCGAAAGTCGTCTCGGTTAATATGCATTAGCACCCGCCAGCGCCTTGTTTTTACCGCGCGGTTGACTCCACCCAAAGGTTTTAACAGTATCAAGTCATGAACGGCGGATCGTTTTTTCAGCGCCTGAAGCAAGGTTTGACCAAAAGCCGCGAGACCTGGGCGGGAAAGATCGGTGCGATCCTGCAAAACCGCAGCTGGGACGAAACCTCGCTTGCGCAAATGGAAGACAGCTTGATCGCGGCGGATGTGGGCGTAAAAGCCAGCCAAAAACTAATCGACGCGTTGCGTCGGCAATCGCCCAACGGCGGCGAGGATCTTGCCAAAGAAATGACCCTGCGCTTGCAGGCTGCCATGGTGCAGATGCTGCAAGCTCCCAGTCGCGCACAGCCCGCGCCACTTTCGCTTCAACCGTGGGTGATCCTATTTTTAGGTGTCAATGGGGTCGGCAAAACGACGACCATCGGCAAACTTGCGGCCCAATACCGAGATGCGGGCAGGAAAGTTTTGCTCGTCGCCGCCGACACCTTTCGCGCCGCAGCCATTGAGCAACTCGATGTCTGGGGCCAGCGCATCGGCGTCGATATCGTCAAGCACCGGCCCGGCGCCGATCCCTCGGCGGTGGTTTTTGACGGTATGCAAGCAGCCAAGAGCCGTGGCGTCGATGTGTTATTAATCGACACCGCCGGCCGTCTTCATACGAAGGTCCACTTGATCGAAGAGCTCAAAAAAATCCGCCGGGTGATCACCCGTGAACAGGCGGGCGCCCCGCATGAAACGCTCCTCGTGCTGGATGCCACCACGGGACAAAACGGCCTGCAACAGGCGCGGGTCTTCAAGGAGGCCACCGACATTACCGGCATTGTACTTACGAAGCTCGATGGCACCGCCAAAGGCGGCGTCATCATCAGCATCCAAGAAGAGCTCGGCGTTCCGGTGAAGTACATCGGTGTCGGCGAAGACGTCGAAGATCTGCAGCCCTTCGATGCCGAGAGCTTTGCCCGGGCGCTGTTCGAGAATTGACGGTATCCTTCCCTCTAAGGTAACCGACTTGACTTGTTCTTCGGCGAGCAATACCCTTTACGTGATGGAAGCGGGCAAGGACACCTTGAATCTGGCCTTGACGGACAGCGCCGTCGAGCAGATCAAAAAGCTGCTGGCGCGCGACTCGCGCGCCGATTGCGGGTTGCGCATTGCTGTAACCGATGGCGGCTGTTCCGGATTTTCCTACAAGCTGGATTTTGACAATCAACAGCGGCCCGACGATCGGGTTCTGGACCGAAGCGGCGTAAGAGTTTTTGTCGACAACGACAGCGTGCCCTATCTAGCCGGCATCGTAATCGATTTTGTCGACGGCCTTTATGGGGGCGGCTTCAAGTTCACCAACCCCAACGCGACCGCCACCTGCGGCTGCGGCACGTCTTTCTCGGCGTAAGCTCAATCCTCTGGCCCCGCTTCCTGGTCATCATGAGTTGTCACGCGATAGTCACTCGTTTTTGATTGCCTCACTCCTCAGCCACGAAATGTTAGGCTCTCCTGGGTTGATTTCTTGAAGGCTGTACGCATTCACGCCCGGGGCGGCATCGACCAGCTCCGCTATGAGGATATCGACGAACCTCGGCTTCGCTCGAGTAACGATGTCATCGTCAAGCTAAAAGCAGCAGCGGTCAATCACGTCGATCTCGAGGTCCGGGCGGGCAACGTTTGCGCCAAAGATCCGCTGCCGCGCATTTTGGGTGCCGACGGCGCGGGCATCGTCGTCTCGGTCGGCGCCGATGTCGTTAGCGTCAAACCCGGCGATGCGGTCTGTCTTTATCCCTTTTACGGTTTCGGTCATTGCCGGTGGTGCGTCAACGAACCAGACTGGCAGTGCGAGACGGGAACGCTGTTGGGCAAGCACCCCGACGGCACCTACGCGGAATACGTGCATGCGCCGGCGAAAAATTGCTTCGCCATTCCGGCCGGCCTATCGTTTGAGGCAGCCGCCGCGTTTCCGCTCGTTTATGTGACGGTATGGCGGATGCTGATGACCCATGCCGGTCTCAAACCGGGTGAATCGGCGTTAATTGTTGGCGCCGGTGGAGGGGTTGCCACCGCGGCGCTTCAAGTCGCCGGCGGCATAGGCGCCCGCGTTTTCGTAACGTCAGCTAACGAAGAGAAATTATCGACCAGTAAAAAGCTTGGCGCCGACCATGTGATCTATTCCAAAACTTCCGACTTTGCCAAAGCCGTGCGCGGCTTGACCGACAAGCGCGGCGTGGATGTCATCGTCAATTGCGTCGGCGGGGCCACTTGGGCAGAATCGCTCGCCGCGCTGGCTCGCGGCGGCAGGTTGGTAACCTGCGGCGCCCTAGCCGGCTCGCTGCCCAAAACCGACCTGCGCCGGGTTTTCTGGAATCATCTCAAGATTTTCGCAGGCGCCACCGGCACGCGCCGGGAATTTCGTCGCGTGTTAAATTTCTTGGCGAGTTCGAACCGAAAGCCGATCGTTGATAAAGTGTTTCCATTGAAGGACGTGCACCTGGCGCACAAGCGACTGGAAGAAAGAAAACAATTCGGCAAGATAGTTTTGCGGATTGACGAGTAAGCCGGAAAAACGTCTCCCTGGAGTAAACTTTCGGCGAGCAGTAGTTTTTGGAGAGGCAAATTTCATGCGAGTTATTGGAGGAGCCGCAAAAGGACGCCGTCTGCTGGCCCCCAAGGGGCAAGGGGTCAGGCCAACGGCCGATCGCGTCAAAGAGTCGCTGTTTAATATTTTGCCCCGCGACCTTTCCGGAATGACGGTGCTCGACTTGTTTGCCGGCACGGGAAATCTTAGCATCGAGGCACTGAGCCGCGGCGCCGCTCATGCCTTGCTCATTGATGCATCGGCCCGATCAGCGGCCGCGATAAAAGCCAACCTGCGCCGGCTGGGTTTCGAAACGCAATCAAAAGTCTGGATCGCGCCGGTCAATCGTTCGCTGCGATCTTTGGCTCGGCGCAACGAAACGTTCGACTATGTTTTTCTCGATCCGCCTTACGATCAGGGGTTCGCGACACGCTCGCTCGAGCTCATCGGCCAATGCAATTTGCTGCGCGACACTGGAACCGTCATTATTGAGCATAGCGCGCGGGAACCCGTAAAAACCCTTTACGGATCTCTCCAGTTGCACGATCAACGCCGTTATGGTGATACTCTGCTGTCTTTTTACAAGAGTCAGGCCAATATCGATTCAGCGCCTTGAGGACAGATCATGACCAACAGCAATGTCGCTATTTATCCGGGATCGTTCGATCCGATCACCAACGGTCACGTCGATCTCGTCAAACGGACTCTGCGCGTCTTCGACAAAGTCGTCGTGGCGATCGCCACCAACCCGGATAAAGACCACTCGCTTTTCACCGTCAAGGAACGGCTGCAAATGATCCACGAAGTCTTCGCAGACCTGCAGGGGCGCGTCGAAGCGGATTCTTTTCAGGGACTGCTCGTCGATTACGCTGAGGGAAAGGGCTCGAAGGTGATCATTCGCGGTCTGCGGGCGGTTTCCGATTTTGAATATGAATTTCAAATGGCCCTGATGAATCGGCGCCTCAAGCCGAAGCTGGAAACTTTGTTTTTGATGACCGGGGAGTCCGAATTTTACACCAGCTCTCGGCTGGTTAAAGAAGTGGTGAGCCTCGGCGGAGATGTCTCGGGTTTAGTCCCCGACAACGTTTTAAAAAAGCTCCAGGAGAAGTTCAAACGTTAAGGACCGCATCGCATGACACAATTGGCTGACCGAACCAAACTCATTAAACCGTCCGTCACCCTGGCGATCGCCGCTAAAGCGGGAAAACTTCGCGCCGAGGGCGTGGACGTCGCCAACTTTTCCGCGGGTGAGCCGGATTTCGATACCCCCGAGCATATTAAAGCCGCCGCCGTCACCGCGCTCCGCAAGGGTATGACCAAGTACACCGATGTAAAGGGCATCGAACCGCTGCGCGAAGCCATTGCCGACAGCTATCGGCGCGAACACGATCTCAGCTATCGCAAGGAAGACGTGTTGGTGAGCTGCGGCGCGAAGCACTCCATCTACAATATTCTCCAGGCGGTGGTGAACCCGGGCGATGAGGTCGTCATCCCAGCGCCGTACTGGGTCAGTTATTCGGATATGGCTCTCTTAGCCGGCGGCGTGCCGAAGACAATCCCCTCGGAGGAATCCGGCGGTTTTCGCATCAAACCGGAGCAGTTAAGCGCCGCGTTGACGCCGCGCACGAAAGTGTTTTTGCTAAACAGCCCGTGCAATCCGACCGGCGCAACGTATAACCGCGACGAATTACTGGCGCTCGCGGCCGTTCTCGAAAAACACGGTTGTCTAATTCTCGCCGACGACATCTACGAGAAAATCGTTTACGACGATTTTCAGGTCCATAACATCCTCACGCTGGCTCCGCAGCTGCGTGATCGCACCATCCTCATTAACGGCGTCTCAAAAAGCTACGCGATGACGGGCTGGCGCATCGGCTATGCGCTCGGACCGAGCGACGTCATCGCTGCCGCGAGCAAAATCCAAAGCCAGAGCACGTCAAATTCCACTTCCATTGCCCAGGCGGCGGCATTGGAGGCGATCCGCGGGCCGCAGGACGAAGTGACGGTGATGGTGCGCGAATTTCAAAAGCGCCGCGATGTGATCGTGGACAGGCTCAACGGCATCGACGGCATCAAGTGTCGAAAACCGGAAGGAGCTTTTTACGTTTTTCCGAACGTCAGTGGGCTCCTGAACAGGATCGGGCGGGGGAAAAAACTCAGTTCGCCCTGTGACGTCGCGGATTATCTACTCGAAGAAGCTAAAGTCGCTGTAGTGCCGGGAGAAGACTTTGGCTCCAACGAGCATATCCGCTTCTCGTACGCCACCTCCCTGGAAGACATTGAAAAAGGCACCGCGCGCGTCCGCGCAGCCGTAATGAAATTGAGCTAACTTTTCGGCGCCCGCGGTTTGGGACGCTGGCCGGTTTTTTTAAAATTGAAATAATCGTTTAGAATTTGCCCGTGATCAAATACGATCGGGACCGGCAAATTGTCCTGTCGGACAGCACTTGCGACTTTCGCATCGTCTGCGCCCGTCGGCGTCCCGCGGGCGGTAGCGATGAAAACCGTTGAGACGGTGTGAAAGCGCGAATCGCGCCCTGGATCGGAATAGGTGTAAAACTGCTCGGTCAAAGTAACATCGAGCGAGGTTTCTTCCTTGGCTTCGCGTATTGCCGCGCTCTCGACGCTCTCACCGTAGTCGACGAATCCTCCGGGCAAGGCCCAACCGTGGGGCGGATTCTTTCTCTCGATGAGAACTACACTGCCGTCGCTCAACTCAATAATAATATCGACGGTTAATAAAGGATTGCGAAATTTTTCACTCATAACGCCAACCTAACTTGACTCCATTCAATGCGCAGGGTAGAAGAATATCTCACTTGATGACGCGGGGTGGAGCAGTCTGGTAGCTCGCAAGGCTCATAACCTTGAGGTCCCGGGT
>CAMLCX010000106.1 GCA_946478635.1 uncultured Pseudomonadota bacterium | reverse complement strand
GCGAGAAAATAACCGACACTGACATAAGCATTGAGATCAAAGAAGGCGCGATTGATCCGCGACAGATCGGAGGGCTTAACGATGCGGTGCTCCCAGAACAACACGAGAGCGACCAGGATGAAGCCAATCCAATAGACCGGCCCGACATGGTGGGTCAGGCCAATCAAAGCTAGAAACAAAATGGTCAGGCAATGAAACAGGCTCGACAAACGTAAGGCGCCCGCCACACCGAACTTAACCGGTATCGAATGAAGCCCGAAGGAGCGGTCGAACTCACGATCTTGCAATGAATAGATGATGTCGAAACCCGCCAGCCAAAAAACCACAGCGAGTCCCAGGTAAGCCGGCACCGCCAACTCGGCTAAATCGATGGGCGGCGTGACGGTGGCCAGCCAGGCGCCGATGGGCGCGATGGCGAGGGCTAACCCAAGAAATAGATGGGAAGTCCAGGTGAACCGTTTGGTCAGCGAATAGAAGAAAATGATCGCCAGGGCTAGCGGCGATAGGACGAAACAAATCCAATTGAGCTGAAAAGCCGCGAATACAAATACTACGGCCGCTACTCCGGTGAGAGCGGCGGCTTCCCAGACGCGCACCGCGCCGCTGGGAAGCTCCCAGTTTTGAGTTCGCGGGTTGAGCGCGTCGAATTTTCTGTCCGCCAGGCGATTAAAGCCCATTGCAGCGGTGCGGGCGGCCACCATCGCTATCAGGATCCAGAGAAGGCTGCGCAGGGTGACAGGATGCCTGGGCCATGCCAGAGAGACGGAGGCGAGCGCAAACGGCAGCGCGAACACCGTGTGGGAGAAGCGCACCAACCGGCCGTAGCCGGCTATTTTGCATTTTAGATTCTGCACGGTCGATTGAGGAACTGGAGCGTTCATATCCCGAGTTTTTCCCAGATCGAATCAATATATCGTTTAGTTTTTTCGTCCATGACGATGGCACCCGGCCACTCGCGCTCGAAGCCTTCACTGCGCCATTTACGCGTGGCGTCGATGCCGAACTTCGATCCGTAGCCCAGCATCGGCGCGGCGTGATCGAGCACGTCCACCGGTCCCTCGACAAAAACGATGTCCCGTTTGGGATCAATATGATTTCCGGCGATCCAGGTAACTTCGGAAAGGTCATGCACATTGACGTCATCGTCGACCACGATCAAAGTTTTGGTAAACATCATCTGGCCCAAGCCCCATAGGGCGTGCATCACCTTGCGCGCGTGCGCCGGATACTCCTTCTTGATAGCGATGATCGCGAGATTGTGAAAAACGCCGTGAACCGGCAGATTCATATCGACAATCTCCGGCAAGGTGACGCGAAGAAGCGGCAGAAAGATGCGTTCGGTGGCTTTGCCCAAATAGGCGTCTTCCATCGGTGGACGACCGACGATTGTCGTTGGATAGATCGGTTGCTTGCGCCGGGTGATACACGTGACATGAAAGGCCGGATAATCGTCGGCGAGGGAATAAAAGCCAGTGTGGTCGCCGAACGGCCCCTCGCGGCGCAGTGGCTCGGCTGGGTCGACATAGCCTTCAATGACAATATCGGAATTGGCCGGCACTTCCACGTCAACGGTTATGCACTTGATCAGTTCGAGCCCCTTCTTGCGCAGGAAGCCGGTGAAAAGAATCTCATCGATCTGATCCGGCAGGGGCGCCGTCGCGGCGTAGATCATGGCCGGATCGCCGCCGAGGCATGCGGCCAGTTCCAACCTGCCGGTCTTTTCTTTTTGCCGCTGAAAATGGCGCGCGCCGACTTTGTGCAGGTGCCAATGCATCCCGGTGGTCCGCTGGTCGAATACCTGCATCCGATAGAGTCCGACGTTTCTCACACCCTTGGTAGGATCTTTGGAAAACACCATGGGCAGCGTGATGAAGGGGCCGGCGTCGCCCGGCCAACAGGTCAACACCGGTAAGATATTCAAGTCGGGCTCGCGGTGGACGACTTCCTGGCATGGCCCGTTCCGCACTATCTTTGGCGGAATGCCGGCCAATTTCATCAGCTCACCGAGCAAATGAATTTTGTCTTTGAATGACTTCGGCGGCCGTGTTTGGATAAGCTTGGCGATATCTTGAGCGATTTCTTCGATGTCTGCTACGTCGAGCGCCAAAGCCATGCGCTTGGTCGAGCCGAAGGCGTTGATCAGCAGCGGGATCTGTTTGTCGACGACATTCTCGAACAACAGCGCCGGTCCGTTGGTCTTCATGACCCGGTCGGCGATTTCGCTGACCTCCAATTCCGCTTTGACGGGATGGGTTATGCGCTTGAGTTCGCCGGCACGCTCCAAAACTTGAACGAAATCGGCCAGACTGTTATACGGCATGTGCTTTCCTATCAAACCTAAATGAAAAGCAATAATCCGAGCAGAACTCGGAAGTCAAGTAACTCGGAAGCGGCTTCGGGAGAAGTTGCTTTGGTCGCGGCGATCATCGCCGCGGCGACGTTTATCGCATTTATTCCCGCCCTGCAAAACGATTTTGTCAACTGGGACGATTACGAAACTCTGGTCAACAATTCGCAGTACCGGGGCCTGGCGTGGCCGCAATTGAGCTGGATGTTTACGACGTTTCACATGGGCCATTTCCAGCCTCTGAGCTGGCTGTCTTTCGCATTGGACCACTCGCTCTGGGGGATGAATCCGCTCGGTTATCACTTGACCAATCTTGTTCTGCACAGCGTCAATGCAGCGGTCTTTTTTTTTCTTACCCGACTGCTGCTCTCCTGCACTTTTAAACTCGCGAACGATAGCAGCCGACTTTATCTCAATTTGAGCGCCGGCTTGGCAGCTCTGTTATTTTCCGTTCATCCTCTGCGCGTTGAGTCGGTGGTCTGGGCCACCGAGCGGCGCGATGTGCTGTCGGGGCTGTTTTTTTTGTTGACGCTTCATGGCTACGCGCGGGCGGCCAGGGGCTCGAGCGAGCAATCGCGGCGATTGTGGCTGGCATTCTCGTTAATCGCCTTCGTGTTGTCATTGAGCGCGAAGGCGAGCGCGATCACATTGCCGCTGGTGTTGTTGCTGCTCGATGTCTATCCGCTGCACCGGTTGCCGGGAACGTGGCGCTCATGGTTTAGCCCCGAGGCAAAAAAAATTCTCGGGGAAAAGCTGCCGTTCGCGCTGCTGGCTGCTATTTTTGCAATCATTGCGATTGTCGCGCAGCAGAGCGCCGGAGCGTTGCGTCCGGTGCAGCAATATTTCATCTCGTATCGCGTTGGCCAGGCCGTCTACGGAATCATCTTTTACCTTTGGAAGTCGATTGCTCCGCTTGATCTTTCGCCGCTCTACGAGTTGCCCTACGATTTTGACGCCTGGGCCGGTATTTTTCTTTTCTGTGCCGCCGCGACGCTGGCGATAAGCGCCGTGCTGTATCTACTGCGGCGCCGATGGCCAGCCGCTCTTGCCGCGTGGGTATTCTATATCGTCGTGCTGGCGCCGGTGGCCGGAATTGCTCAGAGTGGGCCGCAACTAGTCGCGGATCGATATAGTTATTTTTCGTGCATGAGTTGGGCCGTTTTAGTGGGAGGAGTTTTTTATTGCGGATTGAATTCGCTTGACGCGCGCCTTAGACGCCAGTCGGTATTGCTCGCAGCTTTGCCTGTTCCCAGCCTTGTGTTGATTATTTTTATCTTCTTGACCTTGAAGCAGGCTCAAGTTTGGCGCGACACCAGAACTTTGTGGAATCATGTCATCGCGGTCGCGCCGCAGTCGAGCGTCGCGTACTACAACCTCGGGCGAATTGTTGAGAATGAAGGCAAAGTGGCTCAAGGCCTGGAATTGTACCGGCGCGCCCTGAGCAATAATCCGCTAAACGCCGATGCGCATTACAACGTGGCGCGTCTGTTGGCAAAGCAAGGCGAGCAAAGCGAAGCCATCGCGCATTACCGCTCGGCGTTGAAAATTCGTCCCAAGGACGTCGACGCCCATAATAATCTGGGACTTTTGCTGGCGGCTCAGGGCGAGACCGCCGCGGCAATGAGTGAGTTTCAACGGGCGCTTGAAATCGATCCGAAATACGCAAAGGCGTACTTCAACATAGGCAGAGTGCTGGCGCGGCAAAACGATCTCGATAAAGCGGTTGCGAACTACCGGCAAGCCTTGAGCCTTAGCCCGAATGAAGTCGAAGTTATCCTCGTTCTGGCCGAGGCGCTCGCCAAACAGGAACAATTTGCCGAAGCGGTCATGCATCTTCAAAAGGCGATTAAACTGAAGCCTGAAATTCCCGATATCCACGTAGCCCTGGCGCGCGCGCTCGCGGCTCAAGGCAAAAAAGAGGAAGCCGAAAAACACTATCGGGAAGCACTGCGGTTGTTGAAAGCGAAGAGTCAGAACTCGCCAACCGGCGGGGTACGACGATAACGATGGCACGCAGCAAAGCACCGCGAAAATCGCAGAATCGGAGCGCTGCCGGTCTGCTCGCCGGATCCCTTCTTTTAGGATTTCTCGGCCAATCGTGCTTCACGTTTGACTGGAGTGTTATCGCCGGTTTGCTTTTATATCTCGCCGCCTCGTTCATCTTTGTCCGATCATTACGCCAGTATCGTGGCGGTGCCAGCGCCGCCGGCGCGGTTGACAGGGAAAGTCACGCGTCAGCGGGAAGACCCTCGGCGCTCGGGTCAAAGAATGTAATCGAGTTGCTGCTTGTGCTCGCTTTGGTGCTGGTTGCCGCAATGTTCAGACTGCACCGCATCGATTCTCAACCGCTTTCGCTTTCTTTGGACGAAGGCCTTACGGGATTGAATGCGCTGGAAATTCTCGAGGGCAAGCACGCGCCCATTTGGGAAATGACGCCGCTGGACCGGTGGAAACCGGATTGGGTCAAAACATCCAACGGCTATCTCTATTTTGTCGTGCTTGTTTTGAAGGCCTTGGGACCGGGATATTTCGGTCTCAAAATGGTGTCTGTCCTGCCCGGCATCGCAAGCGTCCTTGTCGTTTATTTTCTTTTTAAGCAACTGACCGAGATGCGAGTGGCTTTTCTGGCTGCGTTTCTAACCGCGGTGTCGCAGTGGCACGTGACGATCAGCCGATGGGGTTGGGATGCAGTGCTCATGAGTTTTCTGCAGATGGTTTCCTACTGGTTTCTGATCAGAGGAGTGAAGACCGGAAAAAAACGGTACTTCGCCGGTGCCGGCGTTTTCATGGGATTATGTCTTTATACCTACATTGCGTCGTGGATTGCCTTGTCTATTGCGACGACATTTTTAGCGGTCAGAGCGATACGCGATCGCAAGGAGCGTTTCGCCAGGAGTCGCGATTTGTTGCTGTTCTACGCCGCTTGTTTTTTCGTCTTTGCGCCATTGGGCGCGCACTATTTGAGGCATCCGAAGGACCTGACAGTGCGCGCGTCCGAGCTAACGATTGCGCAAGCTGTGGCGCAGGCCAACAGCTATAATCCTATTTGGCAAAGTTTCAGGAATCATGTCGTGATGTTCAATTATAAAGGGGACAGCAATCCGCGGCACGGTTTTCCCAATGCACCCGCTCTGGATTTTGTTACGTCGATCTTGTTCGTTCTGGGGCTGGCCTACTATCTAAGATTTTGGAAAGAACGGAACAATCTCTTTATCCTCGTCTGGTTTGCCTTAGGGATACAAGGTGGGTTGCTTGCCGAACCGTCCGCATCGCCGCACGCTTACAGAACGCTGATGATCAATCCTCTCGCGTCTCTGTTTGCCGCCACGTCCGGTATTTTGTTTTTTGACTACCTTCGGAAATCAATGGCGAATTTTAACGCCAGGACGTTGGTTCCGGCGGCGTTCGCAATCGCGTTATCGGGATATGTCGCGGTTGCGAATTATTGGATCTATTTTGTCAAAAGACCGATGTCGCCCCAGGTGTGGGAAGAGGAAGAACGTGACGGCGGTCTTCCGGTTCGCATCCAAACCTATCAAAAAAATGGGTCACTCGTGTTGGTCGATCCAGTATTTATTTGGAAGATTGTCGTGGTGAATAGCTGGTTTCTGACCTACCGGCCGGGGAAATTGTTCGAGCCGGTATTTGTTGCGGGAAACTTTTTGCTGGCTCCTCCAAAGCTGGAGCCGTACGGCGACGAACGTACGCTCGTCTATTTTTTCCCTCCGGTGTTTACCCGCATGATTCGTTCTTTGTTTCCGGAGGCGCAAAGCGAGATCGTATCGTCGCAGGATGGAGAGCCGCTCTATGGCATAACGAAAGTCAGGCTCGCCGACTTGCGCGAAAGACTGCGATCGGCGGATAGGGAGCGCCTCGCGGATGCGCTCCTCAAGACGGCCCTTTTCTACCAAGCGCAACTTCCTAGGGATGCTGAGGCAGGTCCACGACGAGCATTATTGGTAAACGAGTCCAAAGCCGCGCGCGAAGCCGCACGAGAACTCATGACGCGCTGAGATCTCCTATTAACGCGTTTCCGTAAGCTTGTTCTCGAAGGATCGACGGAAGCAACAATGGCTGCCCAACAAAACCCGAACGCACGAACCTTCGGTGAATCGCAGACTCCGATCACGCAACATGGGTCTGCTACCGCTGCGGTCATTTTGCTTTTTGCTCTCGTTTTCGGGTTTCTCGCCATCGGTAGTTTTTCTCAGCAATCCCCCACCATAGATGAGCCCATTCATCTGCTGGCTGGTTACTCCTATTTAAGATGGGGCGATTATCGGATCAATCCGGAACATCCGCCCTTGGCAAAAGCTTGGGCGGCCCTGCCTCTCTTGTGGCTGAAGATTGACGACCCTCGCTCGCCGGCAACACAGGCGAGCCAAAGCTTCTCAGGCGAGCCCGGCGATCGCTTTTATTCGCTGGCACACGACATGTTTTTTGTCCGAAACGACGCGACGACGCTGTTCTTTTACGCCAAACTCCAGATGGTTCTTGTTGCCGCGCTCCTCGGACTATTGATCTATCTGTGGAGCCGGGAGCTTTTTGGTTTTACGGCAGCTGTCATTTCCTTGTTCGTATTCGCGTTGGATCCAAACATTTTAGCTCACAGCGGCATTGTCCACACCGATCTGCCGTTTGCGGCGATCTATTTTATCGGCACATATTTTGTTTGGCGTTTGTTGCAACGTTTCAACAGCCTCAACCTTGCCGCTACGTCAATTTGCCTTGGCGTGGCGGTAATCACAAAATACGCCTACGTCTGGATATTGCCTGCCTGGCTCATCCTCGCGCTGATCAAGATATTTAGTGCCGAGCCGTTAGAAGTCCGTATCGGCAGCGCCCGGTTGATTACGAGCAGATGGAAGAAAGCAGGCGTATCTGCGGCTTGCTTTCTCTGCTGCGCCATAGTTGCGTACGCTATACTTTGGAGCGCGTATGGATTTCGCTTTGCCGCGGCTATCGGTGATGGGCAATCGTTCCGCTTCGATCCTGTCGTGTCGGAATCAGTGTATGGCGCCAAGTTAATACCGCTCCTCACGCACTACCGCCTTTTCCCTGAGGCTTGGATTTACGGCCATTTTTATGTGCTAAGCGAGCTCGCGCGCAACATGTATTTCTTCGGAGAAGTCTCGAATCGAGGCTTTTGGACCTACTTTCCGGTGGCCTTTTTGGTCAAGACGCCGCTTCCGACAATTGTCCTGCTTATCGCATCGATTTGGCTCTGGGTGCGGAATCGTCAGAATCGGCTGCCGGCGATTTTGTTGCTGGTTGCCGGAATATACTTTTGCGGCGCGATGGTTGCTCGGCTGAACATCGGGTTGCGGCATATTCTACCGGTGTATCCCTTTCTGTTTGTCGTGATCGGCGGAACGATCGTCCAGCTTTGGCGCGCAGGATCTCGCATCAACAGAGGCGGCCTGATTGTCCTCGGCTTCTGGTATATATGCTCGACCCTGTTCGCATACCCTCACTATCTGGCTTACTTCAACGAGCTCATCGGCGGCCCGAAAAACGGACACAAAGCGCTGCTCGATTCGAATCTCGACTGGGGACAGGACTTAAAAGGATTAAAAAAATGGATGGACGAAAATGCAGTCAAGAAAATCCAGTTGTTTTACTTCGGCGCGGCGGCGCCGAAGTATTACGGTATCGATGACTTCTATTCGACGGACAATTTATTCGGCAGCGCCGCGCGCGGGGAGATCGATTTGCCGGAGCATCTGGCCATTAGCGCAAATTTTCTCTACGGCGGCGAGCTCTTTCTGCCCAAGGATGTGGCCGAACTCTTGGCCTCATATGGGTTAGGTCAACCCGTTGCCACGCTCGGCTACTCCATTCTTGTCTATAAGCTCAATCGCGCCGACCCGCGCGTCTACGAAAACGCGGCGGTTTTGAGCGCCAGAAAAGGCGCGCTCGAACGCGCGCAATTGCTACTGGAAAGAGCTCTGCAAATCGATTCGACGAGCGCCAACGGCTATTTTCAAATGGGCCGCGTCTCTGCGCAACGCGGAGAATGGGAAGATGCCGCCGAGAATTTTCGTAAGGCGGTAAAAATCGACCCGCAGCTCGCCGAAGGCTATTACAATCTTGGTCGAATCTTGATCGCCCAAGGGCGGGTCGACCAGGCAATCGAAAATTTTCGTCAAACGGTACATTTGAAACCGAATCACGCTGACGCCCATCACAGCTTAGCCCAAGCACTGGCGCGGCAGGGGAAAGTAGATGAGGCCGCGCAGCATTATCAAGAGGCGCTGCGAATTTTGAAAACGGGCGCCGGGAGGAGCGCTGTGAAATGATGCATCACAAATTTTGCAGGTCGAGCAGACACTCCATCACCGGTATTTGCCCAACAGGTGATTTTTCCGGATTGAGAGCAAACCCAGAAATGAACCCATGACATCTTTCCACAGTCGAACTTTGGTCGCTCTATCGTTACGCCAGATGACGGGAATTTCACTGACTCGGTATCCTTTAAGAGCCGCGAGATAGAGGGTCTCCGAATCGAAGCTCCAGTTGTGCAATCGCTGCCGGGAGAAAAGCCCTTGGGCGGCTGCGCGCTTAAAGCCTTTGAAGCCACAGGTAAAGTCGGAATGGCGCAGCCCCAGGACAAGGTTCGACAACGAAGTAAAAATTCTGCCCATCAGTTCGCGAAAAAATGGCTGGTGAATTTCAATGACGGCGCCCGGTGTCCGGCGGCTGCCGATGGCGATGTCGCAATGACCACGCAACTCGGTGAGGAGTGTCGACAGGGTTTCAATCGGCACGGACAGATCGGCATCGGAGAAAAATAAATATTCTCCTTGCCCTTCAAGCATGCCTCGTTGAACCGCAGCGCCTTTTCCGCCGCGCGCCGGCTGCTCTAGGATGCGCAATTGCGATTGCCCGCCGAACCGCCGGCGGATCAACGCGACCGTGTCGTCGGAACTGCCATCGTCGACGACGATAATTTCGTACGAGAAGGCCTGCGCGTTGCAAAAAAGAAAGATTTGCTCCAGACTTTTGCCGATTCGCTGTTCTTCGTTATAGGCCGGAATGATGAGCGAAATCTCGACGGAGCGTTGTGCCTCACTCATTCATGAGATCTTTCAGGCTGCGGGATGCTGGATGAAACATGAGTCCTACCGAGGTCATTGATTTTGCGTTGACGGGACGATAATTGCGCCACGATATACCAGCGGATTCTACTCTTCAAACGGATCCTTCGAATCCGACCGTCCGCGGCGACCTGTGCGGCAGGACGGCGAACGGGTCGCGGGCTCTTTGCGCCATCCGGGCAGAATAATTTAGATGACATCGAAACGCCGGACTCTTTTGGAAAAAGCCCACAAGGCGGAACCCGCGCCCGTCGCCAATGCGGCAGCTGGCTTTGCACTCCATGATTGGCTCCTTCCGCTCTTCGTCACCGTCGTCGCGGGTTTGGTCTTTGCGCCCGTGCTCCAGAACGATTTCGTCAATTGGGATGACCGGGTGAATATTCTAGAAAATCGTTCTTATCGAGGCTTGAGCTGGACACATTTGCAATGGATGTTCACGACTTTTCACAATAGTCTCTACCGGCCGTTGACCTGGATCACGCTCGGCGCGGATTATTTACTGTGGGGCATGAATCCCGCCGGTTATCATTTGACGAGTCTGATCCTTCATTGTGCCGCCGCTCTGCTCTTCTATTTTTTGTCCGTCCAACTGCTGTCGCTCGCGACAGCCTCGTCGCCGCGCCGGACCGACTTGCCGGTGCACGTCGCCGCCGCGTTCGCGGCTCTCCTCTTTGCCATTCACCCGCTGCGCGTTGAGCCGATTGCCTGGGCGTCGGGCCGGGAAAATGTCGTCGCCGCACCGTTTTTCATCCTGACGCTGATTTTTTATCTGCGCGCGAGCGCCGTTCATCAGCATGCCGCTTCCTATTTCAAGTGGCTGTTTGCGGCATGGGTGTCGTATGGGTTGTCTCTCCTCGGAAAAGGCGCCGGTGTTACCTTGCCCTTGGCGCTATTAGTGTTGGATTTCTACCCGCTGCGCCGCTTGAGCGGACCAAAGATGGGGTTCGCTCCGGCGGCTGCGCGCATCTTATTGGAAAAGGCCCCGTTTTTTTTGCTGGCGTTCATTGCCGGGTTGCTGGCGATTCACGGCAAGCAACAAAGCAAGCTGATGTATGGTCTGGCGGAGTACGGCATTGGCGATCGGGTCGTCCAGACCGTTTACGGGCTGGGTTTTTATTTGTGGAAAACCTTGCTCCCGGTTCGTTTATCCAACTTATACGAGATCGAATCGCTCTCGCCGTTTGATTGGAGCTTTGTCTTAAGCGCGTTGACGCTGGCTGCGATCACGGCTGCTTTATGGTTTTATCGACAACGCTGGCCGTGGGCGCTCGCCAGTTGGGTTTATTATTGCGTGATCCTGCTGCCCTACGTCGGCGTTGCGCAAAACGGCCCGCAGATCGCCGCCGATCGCTATAGTTATCTCGCCTGTTTGCCGTGGGCCCTTCTTGCAGGCGGAGCGATGCTTTACGGCTGGCATGCTTGGCAGTCGGGTCGAGTTAAACCCGCCATGTTCCTTTCGGGTCAAGTGATGGCAATGCTTGTGTTGCTCGCGCTCGGCATGATTTCTTGGCAGCAGAGCAGGTTGTGGCGCGATTCGGAAACGCTTTGGAGCCATGCGCTTACGATCAATGAAAAATCATTTTTCGCGCATCATTTTTTAGCCACAGCGCTTTTGACCAAGGGACGCGCCGCCGAGGCGATGGGCCATTTTCAACGAAGCCTGGCGCTGAATCCAAATTATGTCTCTGCGCGGATTGGGCTTGCCAATGCTTTGGCGGATCAAAACGACCTGGAGCAATCCATTGCCGTCTATCGGGCTGCTCTTACGTTCGATCCCGATGCCAGCGAGGCTCACTACGGGTTAGCCCGAGTCCTAACGAAACGCGGTGACGCGGATGGCGCGGTTCAGCACTACGTGCGGGCGCTTGCGATCGACCCGGGCGACTCCGACACGCACAACAATTTGGGCCTGCTGCTCGCCGCACGCGGTGAAAACGAGCAGGCGATGGCGCACTTCCAAGCGGCGCTGCGGAACGATCCCGGATACGCCAAAGCCCACTACAATATAGGCCGAATGCTGGTTCGGGAGGGAAAACTGGACGAAGCGATCGATCATTTTCGCCAAGCTCTGAATCTCCAAGCCGGTGTCGCCGAAATTCACGAGAGTCTCGGTCGAGCATTGGCTTTACAGGGGAAGATCGACGAGGCGACGAAGCATTTGGAAGAAGCCATGCGCATTTTAAAAACACGACAGCCGGCTGCCGCGCGTTAGCCCGGATTATTCATGCTACGAGGAAACCTGACGACACTCTGTTGATCGAGGTGTGACCCTGGAGGAACGAAGGCGCCGGCGCGAATGTTTCACATTGGTCTGGGCACTCGGCACGATGTTTGACCTTTTCGCTGCCGCCCTCATGGGGCAACTCGCCGCTTGCATCTTCAAGGCACAGCTGCTTTGCCTTCGTTCCGGAAGGGTTGCAGCTCGATTGCAGCTCTGCCGCGAA
>CAMLCX010000105.1 GCA_946478635.1 uncultured Pseudomonadota bacterium | reverse complement strand
CGGTTCAAGCTCCATCACGCAGTTGTCCTCACCCAATTCCAAGCAATCGGTCGAGGTCTCCGGTGGCGTCCAGATCGCGAGCTTCATCGTAGCCGCCGATGGATTGACCATCGATAAAAATCTGCGGCACCGTGCGGCGCTGCGAGAGCTGCTCCATCTCCGCCCGGCGAAGCGGGTCGTGAGTCACATCGATCTCTTCAAACGTGACGCCCTTGGAGCGAAGCAGTGCCTTGGCCGCCGTGCAGTACGGACAATACGTGGTGCTGTAGATCACGACGTGAGCCATACTCTACTCCTACCTCCAGGGCTCCCTTGCCCTGCGCAGGTGCTTCATACCTTCCGGTTGAAAGCCCATGTCTATTTTGCCATTACTGTGGCGTGAAATTAATCGGCTTAACCGGCGGCATTGCTTCTGGCAAAACGACAGTTGCAAAAATCCTCGAGCATCTTGGCGCCGCCGTCGTGGACGCCGATGCGCTGTCGCGCGAGGTGGTCGAACCGGGACGCGACGCCTGGAAAGAGATCGTCGAAGCCTTCGGCGCCGAGGTTTTGCAAACCGACGGAACTCTCGATCGGCAAAAACTGCGGGCGACGATTTTCAACAAACCCGCCGCGCGAAAGAAACTCGAATCGATTATCCATCCGCGCGTGCGCGCCCTGGCCGAGGAGCGAATCCAGCAACATGCCGCAGCGGGATATGACGTCGTCGTTTACGAGGTGCCGCTCCTTTTCGAAGGCAACCTGCACGAGTGGCTTCGGCCCGTTGTCCTGGTCGCGTGCGATGTTGCTATTCAAGCGCAACGATTGCAGCAACGCGACCGTCTCAGCGCCGAGGCCGCTCAAAAGCATATCGATGCGCAGATGAGCTTGGAGGAAAAACGCCGGCTCGCAGACTACATCGTCGAGAACAACGGCGACTTGGAGAATTTGCAGCGCCAAGTTGAGGCGGTATTGAACAAGATCAAGGCTACTTGACCCGTTCCTGATAAGAGCCGTCGGTCGGATCGATGCGCACCTTGTCCCCCACTTGAATGAACGGCGGCACCAGCACCGTCACCCCGGTCTCGAGCTTGGCCGGTTTATAGGACGCGCTGGCGGTCGCTCCTTTCATCGACGGCTCGGTATCGATCACTTCCAAATCGACCGTCGAGGGCGGATTGATGCCGACCGGTTTGCCGTCGTGAAATTCGATGCCGACCACGGAATTCGGCAGCAGGTAAGAGAGCAGATCACCGATATCCTCCGCCGCCAAGGTGACCTGCTCATAGTTTTCCGTATCCATAAACGTGTGCAGATCACCTTCCGCGTACAAGTACTGCATGTGGCGATTGTCGAGAATCGCCTGATCGACGCGATCTTCAGAGCGAAACTTATATTCGGTGCCAATGCCCGTCCTGAGATTTTTCATTTTGGTTTGCATGAATCCGCGTTTGTTGCCCGGCGTCAGATGATGCACTGCGGTCACTCGAAAGAGGTCGCCGCCGTGAATAATAATCATGCCCGGTCGAAGTTGCGTCGCTTGAACCATCTCCTAGAATCCTTCTTTCAATATCTTGTTCTTTTGGTTAGCAGTTTATCGGCGTGGCTTCAATGCGAAGCCCTGGTCTTTAGCGGGCAATCCCCCTCTAGGCATAGAGACCCCGCCACAGCATCGCCCGCGCGACCCGATCGATGCCGATCATCAGTGCCGCCTGACGCATATCCACCGATTGTTTTTGGCTCATTTCGAGCACTTGATGGAACGCTTTGAGCAAAACGTCGCGAAGTTTATTGTTCACTTCATCTTCGGTCCAGAAAAAATTCTGAAGATCCTGCACCCATTCGAAGTAGGAGACCACGACGCCGCCCGCGTTCGCCAAAATATCGGGAATCAAAAAAACTCCCTTTCCCCTGAGGATCGCATCCGCCTGCGGAGTCGTCGGCCCATTGGCTCCTTCGGCGAGAATGCGGCACTGCAGGCGCGGCGCGTTGACTTCGGTGATTTGCATTTCGAGGGCCGCTGGAACCAGCACGTCGCACTTGAGCTCCAAAAGCTCCTCGTTGCTGATCCGATCGCCATAGGGGCAGCCTTCGAGGCTATGATTCTTGTCGGCGACTTCCAGGAGTTTTTCGATCGGCAATCCTCTCGGGTCGACGAACGCGCCGGTTCGATCCGATATGCCGATGATTTTGATGCCGATCTTCGCAAGCTCCTTCGCCGCGACCGATCCGACGTTGCCAAATCCCTGAACCACCGCCGTGCATTGAGTCAGATCGATTTGTAAGTGCTTGGCCGCTTCGATGGTCATATAAACGACGCCGCGGCCGGTCGCCTCCCGCCGTCCCAGCGTGCCGCCGATTGCCACCGGCTTGCCCGTCACGATTTCCGGCACGGCGTGTCCTTTGTGCTGGGAGTACGTGTCCATGATCCACGCCATAACCTGTTCGTTCGTGCCCATGTCCGGGGCGGGCACATCGACTTCCGGGCCGATGAAATTAATGATCTCGGCCGTAAAGCGTCTGGTCATGGACTGCAGCTCGTTACGCGACAGCGTCGACGGGTCGCAGGTAATCCCCCCCTTGGCCCCGCCAAGCGGCAAGCCTACCAGCGAGCACTTCCAGGTCATCCACATCGACAGTGCCGAAACTTCGCCGAGCGTAACCGCGGGATGATAGCGTACGCCGCCCTTGAACGGCCCCAGGACATCGTTGTGTTGGACCCGATATCCGGTAAAAACATGGACGTGTCCATCGTCCATGCGCGTCGGCACGCTGACAATCAGCGCCCGATCGGGACGGCGCAAACGCGCCGCGACATTGGGATCGATGCCGAGTTTGTTAGCGGCGGCGTCAAATTGCTCAACCGCCATGTCCATAGCCGCGCTGCGCGGTTCATCAACCGACATGCGTTCCTCCGCAGTTATTAAATTAGTAAATTCAATTATCCCGGCGGCCAGCTCATCTGGCGGCCGCCGATCAGATGGTAGTGGAGATGGAAGACACTTTGGCCGGCATCGGCGCCGGAGTTGACGACCACGCGGAATCCGGAGTCGCCAATTCCCTGCTCACGGGCCAAACGCGAGGCGACTTGAAAGATCTCCCCGATCAGCGCGTGGTCGTCGGGTTCGATATCGAGCACGCCGGCCACATGCTTGCGTGGAATGATCAGAATGTGCACCGGCGCCTGCGGTTTGACGTCTCTGAAAGCAACGATGCGATCGTCCTGATAAACGATGTTCGCATTGATCTTTCCGGCAACGAGAGTGCAAAAGAGACAGCCTTCCATTCAAAAGCTCCTAAAGCTTCCTTCGCTCACAGTGCCCCTCAGTCATCGGCTCCGGCTCCCGGCAGGCGCGCGTAAATCCGCCCGTCTTCAATCTCCACCGGCACGCTCTGCAGCGACAAGCCCACGCAGGGCCCCCAGATACACTCGCCGGTGGGCGGCTCGAAGACGGCGCCGTGCGTGGCGCACATGATATAGCGAGTGTCCGAGCTGAAAAACTGGTTGTTCACCCAATCGAGGGTGATGCCGGTGTGAGGACAACGGTTGATATAGGCAAAGTGCTGTCCGTCGAAGTTGACCAGCAAAGCTTCGAGATCGCGCTGGCCGCGACGCAGGGTAAACTTCTTGCTTTTGCCGTGTTCAATCTCGCCCACGGCGCCGACCAATTTTCGTGAAGATTGTTTGTCGCCCTTGGCCATCAACACACTCCTAATCCGCGAGTTGTTTCAAGTCTCCTTCGGGACAACCGACCAAAACCTCGTCGTGCTCCACTCGAACCGGCAGGCGAAAGAGCGATTCGCCCTTGCACGGTCCGTCCACGCAAAACCCGGTGGCAAACTCATAAAGCGCGCCGTGTGTATAGCAGCGCAGGTAACGGCCGTCGTCACTAATAAACTCATCGCGCACGAAATCAAGCGGCGTCGGCATGTGCCGGCAGCGATTGACGTAAGCGTGAAAGCTACCGCAGTCGTTGATCAAAAATGCATCCAACCGGTACTTCTGGCAAATCAGCCAAAATTTCTTCACGGAGCCCGGAGCCAAGTCGCCGACCCTGGCAACCACTCGGCTCCCCTCCCGGCTCTCGGCCGCCATCGCTCGCTTGTCGCGCAAAAACATCCAACGGTGAATCGCGAGCCCGACTAAATATAGCGCCAAAAAGACCAGCGACAAATAGATTGTTGCAGCCATAACGACGCAACCGCTATTCGGACTCTTTGCCGACGCTGTCGCGAATACGCTTGACGTCTTGGGCCGTTTGGCGTCCGGAAATTCCCATGACTCGCATCAATTCGGTGGTCATCTCGGCGGTCACCTGGTCTTGAATGCTCCCGGCGCCATCCGGGTCGGCCGTGAGAAAGCGCAGAATCTTTTCTCGGTCCACGCCGGTTTGTTCCAGACCTTCGAGAAATTGCCCATAACTCACTTTGCCGCGCAACTCTGTAACACGGCGCAGGAGTTTCTTACAATCGCCGCAGCTTCGCCCGAAAAGGCCGGCGCGCGCGCCGCAGTAAACACATTTGCGCATCAAACAGCCACCCTCACTTATCGCCCATGGCATGAGCCCACATCCCCTGCAGCCCGCCAGCCAATAGATCATTGGCCGCAACCACGCCGCGATGTTTGGGCAGCTCGCGATTGAACTTCATCGCGGCGCCGCTGCCGTCGACAACCTTGCCGCCGGCTTCCTGCACCATTAAAACCCCCGCGCAGATATCCCACTCGTGAATCGTGCGGAAAGTGATCGTAGCGTCGCCGTCCCCGCCGGCAACTTTGGCAAGACGGTAAGCGATACTGCCAACCGGCTTGATATCGCAGCGATCGACGAACACCTGAAATTTTTTCTGCGGCTCCGAGCGGCTCACAAGAAGCAATGCCCCATCGATGTCGTTGCGCGGCGTGACGCGAATCGATGCGTCGTTCAGGAACGCGCCTTGTCCCGCGGCAGCTTTATAGAAGCGATTCTTGGCCGGATTGAACACCACGGAGACTTTGGGCGCGCCATCGACGACGAATGCAATGGAGACAGCAAATTGGGGGACGCCTTCAATGAATTCTTTTGTGCCGTCGATCGGATCCACCACCCAGACTCGCGATAGCGCAAGCCGTTTCTCGTTATCCTGGTCCTCCTCGGAGAGCCAGCCGTCCCGGGGAAACGCACCGCTAATCGTTTCACGAATAATCCGATTGGCTTCGAGGTCGGCGCTCGTCACCGGATTATTCTTGCTTTTCTCGTGAACGTCGTATTTGCCCTTGAAAAGACCCATAACCGCCGAGCCCGCCTCACGCGCCGCAGTTTCAGCGGTCGCCAATTCCGCGCTGTAAGTAAAGTCAATCGCCATTAAGCCTCATTTCTGCACGCGCACACTTCCATTGAACACTACAATTGAAATTGCGGCAACCCGTCGACTTAGCGCAAAACGGAAGTTCGGGCTCAAAGGATCAATTCATCCAACGAGGCAAGCATCTTCACGCCGGCAGCGCGCATCTCCGTTAAAGCCTTTGCCGAATCATCGGGGTTTAGATTGACGCCACGACTGGCATCGTCGAGCACGGCGACCTTAAAACCCTCTTTCATGCCGTCCAGCGCCGTGTGTTTCACGCAGTAATCCGTTGCCAAGCCGCCGACAAAGATCTGCTCAACGCCAAGTCCGCGCAACAATTGGCCGAGCGGCGTACCGGCCGCGTTCTGGCCCTGGAACGCGGAATAGCTGTCCTCGTCCGCGCCCATGCCTTTCGATATCACGACCACGTCCTTGCCCAGTTTCAAACCGGGATGAAAAGCGGCGCCGTCGGTGTGCTGCACACAATGCGCCGGCCATAAACCGCCGTAGGTTTTGAAATGACTGGTTTGGGATGGATGCCAATCGCGCGTGGCGATGATGGGCAGCCCCGCCGCTCTGAATTTTTCGCTATAGCGATTCAAAACGGCTACGACTTCATCCCCTTTGGCCACGGCCAGCGCTCCGCCCGGGCAAAAATCGTTTTGCACATCCACGATGATCAGCGCGGCTTTTTCCTTCATCGATTTTGATTATAAAGCATGCTAGCTTTGTTGCAATTGGATCGAAATTCCGTCCGACCCGCACCATGACCATCAAAGCAGTTTTTTTTGACGCCGCGGGAACATTGATGAAAACCACGCGCGGCGTCGGTGAAAGTTACGCAACCTTTGCGGCCCGGTACGGGGTCCATGTGGCGCCGGCGGAGATCACCGAGCGCTTTCGACACTGCTTTGAGCAAGCGCCGCGCCTGGCCTTTCCACAGGCTTCGGCAGATTCCGTGACTGACCGGGAGAACGAATGGTGGAGACAGCTCGTTGCCCGCGTGTTCGAGCCCTGGAGTCCATTTGAGAAATTCGACGAATTTTTTGCCGAGCTATTTGTCTATTTCGCCGAGCCCGGCGCCTGGAGTCTATATCCCGAGGTGCTGGACACCCTGGCGGCGCTTAAGCAGCGCGGCTTGGAGCTGAGCGTCATCTCGAACTTCGATTCACGTTTGGTCAACATACTGCACGGTCTTGGCGCCGCGGCGTGCTTCGAGCAAATATTTGTGTCCAGCCGCGTCGGCTACGCGAAGCCCGAGCCGCAGATCTTTCACGCCGCTTTGCGCCACCACGGGCTCGCGCCGGAGAACGGCCTTCATGTCGGCGACAGCGAGATCAACGATCGGCAGGGAGCCAAGAACGCCGGCTTGCGCGGCGTTCTGGTCGACCGGCGCAGTCCGGCGGATCCAAGCGATCCCGATCGCATCATGAACCTGAAATCGCTACTTGACCTGATTGAGTAGGCGCCGGCGCTTGCGGCTTGACACCCAAGTGGGCCTGCGTTAGACAGCACAGTTTTAAACGAGGATTTGATGACGATTTCGAGCTGGCAAGAAATTGATTCCGACGGCAGTCCCATGCGTCTCTATGTGAGCACGCCTGCGGGAGCGGGCCCGTTTCCGGCGCTGATGGTGATGCAGCACCAAGGCGGCGTGGACGAGTTTATTCAGCAAATCACCGTACGACTCGCCAACGACGGTTACCTTGCCGCCGCGCCGGATCTCTATCATCGCGACGGTCCTGACTGTAAAGACGATATCGTAACGCGCCGCTCGCGGCTGAGCGATCGCAGGATCATCAATGATCAGGGCGCAACGGTTAATTTTTTCCGAGCTCACGAACGGGTCGGGCGCGAACGGCTAGGAGTTATAGGATTTTGCATGGGCGGGCGATTGGCCCTGCTGGGCGCCGCCACAAATCCGGCGCTAAAGGCAGCGGTGGCCTTCTATCCGGGCAATAGCTTTCGCGCTTGGGGTCGGGATATTCCAGCTCCTTTCGAGCGCATCGTCGATATCCAATGTCCCGTGCAGGGCCATTTCGGCGCCGACGATGCCAACCCCTCACCCGAGGACATGGCCAAGATCGATGCCGAGATGACGAAATGGAACAAGCCCCATGAGTTTCACTCCTATGCCGGTGCCGGCCATGCGTTCCTGGACAGGACTAAAGAAAGCTATCGCTGCCATGCCGATGAAGCTTCCTGGCCCAAGACGTTGGAGTTTCTGAACCGCCACCTCGGAGTTTGAAGTTAGAGGGCCTTGCAGTGTACCGAGCGCGTCCTTCGCGCCGCGCGCAATATCGACGCAGGCGCCAACGGCCGCTCCATAAACTTGTGAAAACAAAATCGACCAGGCGAACGGCCGCATCGAAAAACGCGGTCACCGAGGAGCGCCAGCGAATCTCGCGCGAACTCCACGATCGCGTGCTGCAATTTCTTTCCAGCGCCAGGCTGCACGCCGAAGGTTCTCGCCGTCACCTTCTCAACAAGCGCATCGCCCTCGAAAAAGAGCTCCTTGCGATCGAAGAGAACATCGATAAAGCCATCATCGAAATTCGCAACTTACTCACGGAAAACCAAAACCCGGAGGAGCTGCAAGCAGGCTCGCTGGAACAGCGGCTCAAAAAAGAATTGGAAATTTTTCGCGCCCGCACCGGTTTCAAGATCGATTTTCGCTGCGCAATCGGGGTGCACAACCTGCCGCCAAAGATCGAGAGGGAACTCTATTTTACCTTGCGTGAAGGAATTCTGAATGCCGTGCGCCATTCCCGCGCGAGCGAACTCCATCTCACCCTCGCCACTACGCCGCAAGGTTGCGAGGCCCGTTTGCGCGATAACGGCGTGGGTTTCGAGCCTACTGCCGGCGGCAACAGCAGCCACTATGGATTGCGCGGCATGAAAGAACGCGTCCAAAAGATCGGCGGCGAGATCAGCGTCGACACGGCTCCCGGCAAGGGCACGGAAATTAAAATATCCATACCGTTCCACCAGGCATAAAAAATAAGCTCCGCGCCATACCCTGGCGCGACGCAGTTATTTTTCCGTGCTGGAACCTAACTGGCCAAGGGCCTTGCCCGTCAGCCTGAACACGGTCCATTCTTTCATCGGCACCGCGCCAAGTTTTGTATAAAAATTTATCGCCGGCTCGTTCCAATCCAATACAGACCATTCCAACCGGCCGCACCCGCGCTCATTCGCCAAGCCTGCCACGTAACGTAGCAAAGCGGCCCCAAAACCGCGCCGGCGAAAAGCCTCATCGACAAACAGATCTTCGATGTAAATGCCCGGCTGTCCCAAGAAAGTCGAGTAATTGTGGAAAAACAGCACAAATCCGATCGGCTGGTTTTTATGGTAACCGATGGCAACTTCCGCCGTGCGCCGCCGGCCAAAGAGTGTTTCTCGAAGCATCTCCTCGGTGGCGCTAACTTCGTGTGACAATCGCTCGTAATCCGCCAGTTTCTTGACGAAAGCGAGAATGACCGGCACATCAGTCTTGGTTGCCGCACGAATCGCGAAGTGAGGAATGTCTTTTGCTGGCTTCATTAATTGACCCCGTAACGAAGTTATCCTGCGTGCCGGGCGCTTGGTCCCTTGCAGAGCGCGGTTCGGACGCCGGCAGCCGCCTTATTTGCTGAAATCCTTGAGCGCGCGCCAAACGCGTTCGGGTGTCAGCGGTAGATCCTTGATGCGCACGCCGGTGGCGCGAGCGATGGCGTTGCACACCGAAGGCGCCACCGACAGAATACCGCCTTCCGCCATGCCGCGCACGCCGAAGGGCCCCGGCCCATCGCCGTTCTCGACGAGCGCCGTGTGAAACTCCTCGGGCACATCGGCGAAGGTCGGCACGCGATAGTCGATCAGGTTTGGATTGAGCAATTGGCCATTGTCATAGATCAGCTGCTCGAAGAAGGTGTGGCCGATCCCCTGCATCGCGGCGCCCTCTTCCTGCGCGACGCAATGCTCGGGGTGAATCGCTTTGCCGACGTCGGCGACGGAAATGAATTTCTTGAGCTTCACTTCACCGGTTTCATGATCGACGGCGACTTCGGCAGCGCCCATGCCCACTTCCCAGAAAACCGGCAGCTTGTTGTCGGTGATTTCCGGTCCGGCCTCGCCGCGCCCGATCATTTCGCCGCCGGAGCCCTTGCCGAAGCGCCGTTCGAAAGCTTCTTTGAATGTAAGCCGCGACTCGCCGCAGATGAGCGCGCCGTCCGCGACCTGAACTTGGCTCGGTTTCACGCTCATCGCTTGCGCGCCGATGGTCACGAATTGCCCTTTCAAATCGCGCGCCGCTTTTTGCACCGCCGTGCCCATCAGCGTGGTCGACCGGCTCGAACCCGTGGAGCTGTCATAGGGTGTGACCTTCGTGTCCGCGCCGAGCATGCGGAAGCTCTCCATCGGCAGCGTCAATTCTTCCGCGGCGATCTGCGTCAAGGTCGTGCGCACGCCCTGCCCCATTTCCGTACTGCCGGCGGCGATATTGGCGATGCCGTCGGACTGCATGCGAATCATCGCGACGGAAACCGGCGTCGCGCCCGCGTTGGTGATCGCGCAGCCTATACCGACCGGCGCGTTGCTCTTTTTGCGCGTCTTGCGCCAGCCGCTTTCGCGCACCAGGCATTTGAGCGTGGATGATAGATTCGCATCGATGCCTTTCAAGCCGGGACGCAGCTCCTGCCCCTTTTTGAGCAAGTTCTTCATGCGCAGTTCGGCCGGGTCCATGCCGATCTTTGCCGCGATCATCTCGATCTGCGACTCGCCGGCGTAAATCACCTGCGGCGCGCCGATGGCGCGATAAGAGCCCGCCGAACCGGTGTTGGTATAAACCTGATACGCATGGGTGCGGATATTCGGAATCCAGTAGGGGCCGAGAACCCGCGTCGCCGAACGCGCCGTGACTTGCGGGCCATTGTCGTCGTAGCCTCCCGTGTCGAGATGGATCTCGGCCTCCCGCGCCATGATCGCGCCGTCGCGCTTGACTCCGGTTTTAATCCTCACTCGCGCGCCGTGGCGCCGCACGGTCACCATCGATTCGCCGACCGAATTGCAGATGCGCACGGGTCGCTTCGCCTTGCGCGCGAGCGCGACGACCAGCGGCTCGAATTTTGTGTAGGATTTGCTGCCGTAGCCGCCGCCGAGAAAATTGATGATCAGGCGCACTATGGCCGCGGGCACCTTGAATATCCGAGCGATATCGCCGCGCACCTGAAACGGGTGCTGCGCGGAAGACCAGACCGTGATCTCGTCCTCGCCGTAGTGCGCGATGACCGAATGCGGCTCCATCGCGTAATGATAGACCATCGGAAACGTAAACGTGTCTTCGACGATTTCGTCGGACTGCGCAAAGCCCTCATCGACATCGCCGCGCAAAACTTGCTCGTGGGCGCCGATGTTGCCGCTTTTATCCTCATGGATCACCGGCGCGCCGCTCTGAAGCGCCGCGGCGATGCCGGTCACCGCCGGCAATTCCTCGTAGTCAACATCGATCAGTGCCAGCGCCTCCTCGGCGGTCGCCAGATCGACGGCCGCCACAGCCGCCACCGGCTCGCCAACGTAACGCACCTTGTTCATGGCGATCACCGGCCGGCCGTTGTAGATCGGGATTACGTCTGCGATGTCCGCGGCCGTCAAGACCGCAACAACTCCCGGCAGATCCTCCGCCGGCTTCGCATCGATGGAAACAATCCGCGCGTGCGGATAGGGACTCCGGAGGATTTTCCCGTAAAGCATCCCCGGCACGGCGATATCGCCGACGAACTTTGCCTTGCCTGTGACTTTTTCGATGCCGTCCACGCGCGGAACGCTGTGGCCGACGTATTTGAGCGGTCGCTTCGCCATGTCGTCTCCCGGCTGAAACTTGTCTCGTCAAAGCTAACAAAGCGGCTTGGGCAGTTCAAGAAAGCCGTTTCCCCAATGTCATTTCGAAGCGAAGCGAGAAATCTTTCGCCTGGTCAATTGGGAATTGGCCGCCTCTTTCGCTATAACCATGCGCATGCTCTTCCCGTCACGATTGATTCGCGGCACGCTCGTACAACGTTACAAGCGCTTTCTCGCCGACGTGCGCCTGCCGAACGGCGACATCGTCACCGCGCACTGCACCAACACCGGCAGCATGCTCGGCTGCAAGGAGCCCGGTAGCACGGTCTATATATCCCTCAGCCCCAACAAAGGCCGCAAGCTCGCCTACACCTGGGAGATCATCCGGATCAACCGCGCCTGGGTCGGCATCAATACGATGCATCCCAACCGGCTGGTCGCGGAAGCGGTCGAGGCCGGCATGATTCCAGAGTTGCGCGGCTACGCGACGGTGCGGCGCGAGGTCAAAGTTAGCGCCCACAGCCGGCTCGACCTTTGTTTGGAGAGAAACAACGACTGCTGTTTCGTCGAAGTGAAAAACGTCACGCTCGCCATCGAGCGCGCCGCGGCATTTCCGGATGCGGTCAGCGAGCGCGCCACAAAACACCTTAGAGAATTGATCTGCCTGAAACGCAAAGGCCATCGCGCTGCGATCGTATTTGTCATCCAGCGCGGTGATTGCGATCATTTTCGTCCCGCCGACGAGATCGATCCTGAATACGGACGCTGGCTTCGTCGAGCCGTCAAAGCCGGCGTCGAGGCGTTGCCGTATGTTGCGAAGGTGACGCCGAAGGG
>CAMLCX010000104.1 GCA_946478635.1 uncultured Pseudomonadota bacterium | reverse complement strand
CAGAGGCGGCAGGCCCTGGGGATTCTCACGATCGGTGATCGTGTCGCCGATGCCGATGTCCTCGATGCCGGCGATGGCCGCGATATCGCCGGCGCCCGCTGCCGCCACTTCCACGCGCTTCAGTCCCTGCCAGCCGTAGACTTGGGTGACCTTGATCAGCTGCTGGCTGCCATCCGCCCGGCACAGCGTGTATTGTCCCGGCGCCAGTGTGCCATTTTTAACGCGGCCCACGGCGAGCCTTCCGACGTAGTCGTTATAATCGAGATTGTTCGCCTGGAACTGCAACGGCGCCGCGGCGTCGACGAGCGGACCGGCGAGAGTCTGCACGATCAGTTCGAACATCGGCTTAAGATTTTCCCCCGGCTCCTTTAGATCGAGGGTCGCCGTGCCGGCGCGGGCATTGGTATAGACGACGGGGAAATCCAGCTGATTTTCGCTGGCGTCGAGGTCGATAAACAGATCGTAGATTTCGTCCAAGACAGCGGCGACGCGGGCGTCGGGCCGGTCGATCTTGTTGATGCAAACGATCGGCGTCAGTTTGGCTTCCAGCGCTTTCTTCAAAACGAAGCGTGTTTGCGGCAACGGGCCTTCGGAAGCATCCACCAGCAACATGACGCCGTCGACCATCGCCAGCGTGCGCTCCACCTCGCCGCCGAAATCGGCGTGGCCGGGCGTGTCGACGATATTGATCTTCACATCGTCGTAGCGGACGGAGGTGTTTTTCGCCATGATCGTGATACCGCGCTCGCGCTCCAGTTCCATGGAATCCATGACGCGCTCGGCAACGTGTTCGTTGGCGCGAAAAATGCCGCTTTGGTGCAGCAGCCCGTCGACGAGAGTCGTCTTGCCGTGGTCAACGTGGGCGATGATGGCGATATTTCGGATATCGTGGCGGCGGCTCTGTGTCGGTTGCATCACCATGTTTATCAGGGAGCGACTGGGCAATGTCAAGCGACACTCCTGTAAGTGCGCTTAATGACATCTCTTTCGCCGCTGTTTGTTGCGACCCGGAGCACCGTAGAGTATCTTAACGGGACACATGGGGCGATTGTTAGGCTACGTACGGCGCTACCGGCGGCAATATCTGTTCGGCGGCCTGTGTCTTCTCGGCACGGCGACGCTGGTCATGTGGATTCCCTGGTGGATTCGCGAGGCCGTGCGCATCATCGAGCACGGCGGTTCGTTGGGCGACGTGACCTACTACGCCGCGCTGATCTTCGGTGCGGCGGTCCTGCAGGGCATCGTGCGCACCTATTCGCGCGCTTTGATTTTCAACGCCGGGCGCAACATTGAGTACGATTTGCGCAACGATCTCTTCGCGCACTTGCAAAAGCTGCCGCCGGCTTTTTATCACACCCAAAGAACCGGCGATCTCATGTCGCGGGTGATCAATGACATTTCCGCCGTGCGCGTGATGCTCGGTCCGGGAGTGCTCAACTTTGCCAACGCGCCGCTCTATTACGTTTACGCCGTGGCCTTGATGCTGACCATGGACGTGCGCATGACGCTGGCGGCCCTGGCGCCGTTTCCTTTGCTGATGTACGTGGCGCGCAAGTTTCGCGGCCGCATTCTCAAGAGCTCCCTGGAAGTGCAGCAGCAGATGTCGGTGTTGAGCAGCCACGTGCAGGAAAATTTGAGCGGCATGCACGTCGTCAAGGCCTATGCCCAGGAAAATTTCCAAACCCAGCAATTCATCGGCCTCAACAAGGACTACGAAGTCAAAAGCATGGAAATGGCGAAAATGCGCGGCATCGTCAACCCGATCATGCAGGGGATCAACGGCCTGACCGTGCTGATCGTCATCTGGTACGGCGGCGTGCGCGTGTTGCGCGGCGATTTGCTGGTGGCCGACATCGTCGCCTTTATCGCTTATCTCAACGTGCTGGCTTGGCCTACGGCGGCCTTCGGCTGGATGCTCTCTTTGGTCGAGCGCGGTCGCGCCGCCATGCGGCGGTTGGAGGAAATTCTCGAGAGCAAACCCGAGATCCATGACGACGCGGCGCGCGGCATGGATCACGCCCTCAAACAGGGAATCGAATTCCGTAACGTGTCCTTTGCTTACGCGCGCCAGAAAAACGGCCACGGCGCCCTCAAAGGCGTCGATTTCAATCTTCCCGTGGGTCGCTCCGTGGGATTGGTCGGAAGGGTCGGCTCAGGCAAGAGCACGCTCGCGCATCTCGTGCCGCGCCTCTTCGATGCTTCAAGCGGCACCATTTTGATGGATGGGCGGGATATCCGAACCCTGCCGCTCGGCGATTTGCGCAAGATGATCGGCTATGTGCCGCAGGAGCCGTTTCTTTTTTCTACTTCGCTCAAGAACAATCTGACGTTTGGCCGGGACCAGTGCAGCGCCGAAGAACTGGCGCGCGCCATCGAGATCGCCAAGCTCGAGCGCGATCTCGAAGTTTTCCCCCAGGGCTTGGATACGGTGGTGGGCGAGCGCGGCGTGACGCTTTCGGGCGGGCAAAAACAACGCGCGACTCTGGCCCGCGCGCTGGTCACCGATCCGCCGGTTTTGATCCTCGACGATTGTCTTTCCAGCGTGGACGCGCAAACCGAAGCCGAGATTCTGCACGGGCTGCGCGCGATACTTAAAGAAAAAACCTGTTTAATCGTTTCGCACCGCATCTCCGCCGTCAAAGAAGCCGATGAAATTCTTGTGCTCGACGAAGGCAAAATCATCGAACGGGGCAGCCATGACGAATTGACCCGGCGCGGCGGGGTTTATGCCGAGCTTTATCAGCAGCAGCGCCTGAGCGAGGAACTCGAACAGATCTAGATGGCCCAAGCACCGCACCAAGAAGAAATCCTGGGCAAAGCCTACGATTTTCGGCTGATCAAGCGCCTGTGGCGATTCATTCGTCCCTATAAGCGGCTGTTCTTTCTCAGTCTCTTGTTCTTGCCACTGCAGCAGGCCATGGGCTTGGCGCAGCCCTACCTTATGAAAATCGGCATCGATCGATATATCGCCGGCAAGGATCTTTGGGGCTTGCAAAATGTCATGCTGCTCTTCCTCGGCGCGCTTATCGGCGAAACCATCGCGGCGTTCGCTCATTACTATCTGGCCATGCTGGTGGCGCAGCGCTGCCTCGCCGATCTGCGCGTGGCGATCTTCTCGCACGTGCAGCAATTGCCGATGAGCTATTTCGATCGCAATCCCGTGGGCCGGCTGGTGACGCGCATGACCACCGACGTCGACGTATTGCAGGAAATGTTTGCCTCCGGGGTGGTGACCTTGGCCGCCGACTTCGTCATGGTGAGCTGGATCGTCGGCATCATGTTTTACCTGGACGTCAAGCTGGCGCTGGTCTCGCTCGCGTTGATCCCGCCGATGGCCGTGGCGATCAATTTTTTTCGCGTCAAAGCGCGGCAAACCTATCGCCAGATTCGCGAACGGATCGCGCGCATCAACGCCTATCTGGGCGAGGCTATTTCGGGGATGGCGGTGATTCAACTCTTCGCGCGCGAGGAAAAAACTTTCCGCGAGTTCGACGCCCTCAACGCCGACCATCGCGATGCCTATCATTTTTCGAATCTCTACGAGGCCGCGCTTTATTCGATGGTCGAAGCGGCCGGATCGGTGAGCGTCGGACTATTGCTTTGGTACGGCGGCGGCCAGGTGCTGCAAGCGGCGATCGGCATCGGCACCTTGGTCGCTTTCAAGGAATATCTGCACCGCTTTTTCGTGCCGCTGCGCGATTTCAGTCAAAAGTATGCCGTAATGCAGTCGGCCATGGCTTCGGCGGAGAGAATTTTTCAGTTGCTCGATACGCCGGCGGACATTCGCAGTCCGGTAAAAGCGTCGGTGCCGACGCCGTTTCGCGGCGAGGTGGTCTTTGACAATGTCTGGTTCCGTTACAAATCCGATACGCCGGTTCTAAAAGGCGTCTCGTTCCGAATTGAACCGGGCGAAAAAGTCGCGGTTGTCGGCGCGACCGGGTCCGGCAAGACGACGACCGTCAAGCTGCTCAACCGTTCCTACGATATCGAACAGGGCTCGATCAGAGTCGGCGGGGTCGACGTGCGCGAGTGGGACCTGCGCGCGCTCAGGCGACATATCGGCGTTGTCCTGCAGGATGTGTTTTTGTTTTCCGGCGACGTGCGCGCCAATCTCGCGCTCGGCAATCCGACGATTCCGCTGGAGCGGATCGAAGAGGCGGCGCGCGCCGCCAATGCCGATTCGTTTATCCGCCGCCTGCCCGAAGGCTACGCCGCCCATGTGCGCGAGCGCGGCAGCAATTTTTCCGGAGGCGAGCGCCAGCTCCTCGCGCTGGCGCGCGTGCTGGTTTACCAACCGGAGATTCTCGTCATGGACGAAGCGACGTCGAGCATCGATTCCGAGACCGAAGCCTTGATTCAAGACGCGCTGGAAAAGGTCATGCGCAATCGCACCTGCCTCTTGATCGCGCACAGGCTTTCCACGATTCGCAATGCCGACCGCATCATCGTGCTGCACCACGGCGAAGTGCGGGAAGTCGGCTCCCACGTCGAGCTCATGGAAAAAGGCGGCATCTATCATCGGCTGTACCAGCTGCAATACGAGCGCGAAGAATTGCAGTTGCAAGCGCCGGAAGCCGTGCGCAAGGCCAATGCCTAGCATCATACCGACCCTGGCGCCGGTGCTTGCGCGCGGCATCGGCATTTCCCGACGAAAATGCCGAAGGTACACAAAAGTTGGATTGACCACGGCGCTGACGGCCGTGCTCTTTTCCGCCTGCTCGCCCCTGTACGTCATGCGCGCCGCCTACGAGGAAGGAAAAATCCTCTGGCGGCGCGAGCCCATCGCTGATTTCATCGCGCGGCCCGACGTAACGTCCGACACTCAGGAAAAATTGCGCCTGGTGCTGGCGACCCGCGACTATGCCCGCGATCAGCTCCAGTTCAACGTCGGGGGAAGTTACGCGAGCTATTCCTACGTCGATCGACCCGATCTGACTTATGTCGTCCTCGCGGCGCCGAAAACCGAGCTGAAGCCCTACACCTGGTGGTTTTTGATCATCGGCAGCGTTCCGTACAAAGGGTATTTTTCCAAAGAGGACGCGGAGGCCGAGATCGAGCGGCTCAAGGCCGAGGGTTACGATACAAATCTCCGAACCTCGGCGGCGTTTAGCACTCTCGGCTGGTTCGATGATCCGTTGCTGTCGCACCTGCTGCGGTACGATAAAGTGTTGTTGAGTAGTATTGTTTTTCACGAACTTTTTCATAACACGCTTTACATCAAAGGGGCGGGCGCGTTTAATGAAAGCTCGGCGAATTTCGTCGGGCACCGCGCGGCTATCGATTTCTTCCGGGACCGCTTCGGCGAGGGCAGCCCGGAACACCGGCGCGCGCTCGAACTTTGGGCGGAAGAAAAGGAATTCGGCGCGTTTATCGCTGAGGTCGCGCGCGAACTAACCGCACTTTATGACCGCGATCTTGCGCGCGATGACAAACTGCGCCTGCGCGAGGAGGTCTTCGCGCGCAGCAAAGCCGAATGGTCGCGTCGCATCGCCGACCGGCCGCTGCACCGCTTTCGCGGTTTCGGCCAGCAGCCGCTCAACAACGCGGTGCTCATGCATTATTTGGTTTACTTAAAAGATCTCGATTTGTTCGAGTCACTTTATCAAGCTTGCGGCGGGAACCTTCGCCGCACGATCGAGGTCATGCGCGATACCGTGAAGGAGCAGGGCGAACCCTTCGAAGCGGTGCGAGCATGGCTTGATAAGACCGGAGATCGCGCCACGGCCACGCGTTAGAGCTACCAGGCGTTTGTGGTGGCGGACTGGAAGCGGCGGATCGCTTCGATGTGCGCCGAAGTCTTCAATCCCGCCTTCATCGTATTGAAACTTACGTGCGTTGCGCCAAGCTTGCGCCACGCTTCGAGATCGCGGAGCCACGCCTCCGGCGATCCGTCGCCGTAAGCGATTCTCCCTTCGATGCCGATGGCGCCCGGATCGCGGCCGGCCTCGCCGGCATATTTCCGAACAGTTTCGATCAGCGCGCGGCATTTTTCATCGGGTCCTAACAGCGGAAACCAGCCGTCGCCGAGTCTGGCGAGACGACGGAGGGCGCGGTCGTCGGTGCCGCCGAACCAGATTGGGATCGGCCGCTGCACCGGCAACGGATTGATCCCGGCGTCGACAATCTTGTGCCAGTGGCCAGTGTAAGTGACAAGCTCCTCGGTCCAGAGCTTGCGCAGCACTTCGACTTGCTCCTCGCAGCGCGCGCCGCGGGTTTTGAAGTCTTCGCCAAGCGCCTCGTATTCCACCGCATTCCAGCCGAGTCCGACGCCGAAACGGAGTCTGCCGCCGCTCAGAACATCGACTACTGCGGCCTGTTTGGCTACCAAGACAGTTTGGCGTTGGGGTAAAATGATGACGCCGGTGACGAACTCAAGGGTTTTTGTCAGACCCGCCAGATAACAAAACAGAACCAGAGGCTCGTGGAACGGGTCCAAGTGGGTATAGGGAGGTCGCCAGCCGCGACGACTGGCTGGATTGCCGCCGATCACATGATCGTAGGCGAGCACATGTTTGAAACCGAGTTGCTCGGCGGTTTGGGCGTACTCTTTAATAACGGCAGGGTTGCTGCCGATTTCAGTTTGGGGAAAAACCACGCCAATTCTCATAAATTTCTCCTCGCCAGCTCGGGTTCGAATAGATCAACATTTCCGACCTCTTTGCAGGGGCTTGATTTCCGTCTGAACCGTACGCACATTTACAGCGGTATTAAACAGAGTCGAACTTGACTTAAACTTCTACACCCATAGGATACCTCAAAAGGGGGGAAATCAAATGAATGGTTTTCGAACCACGATTCTCCTGGCGGTCATGACGGCGCTTGTCGTCTGGATTGGCCATATGTTCGGCGGCCCCAATGGCGCTGTCCTGGCGCTGGTCCTGGCCGGCGGGATGAATTTTTTCAGTTATTGGTTTAGCGATAAGATTGTTCTCAAGATGTACGGCGCCCAGGAAGTGACAGCTAACGAGGACCCGGAGCTGCACGGAATAGTCAGGGACTTGGCGACGCGTGCCGGCTTGCCGATGCCCAAGGTGTACGTGATACCCGAAGAGGCTCCGAACGCGTTTGCCACCGGGCGCAATCCGGAGCACGCCGCGGTTGCCGTTACCCAGGGTATCCGGCGCATTCTCAACAAGCGCGAGCTGGCCGGAGTTCTGGGCCACGAGCTCAGCCACGTGAAGCATCGCGACATTCTCATCAGCAGCATTGCCGCCACCCTCGCCGGCGCGATCAGTTATCTGGCGCACATGGCCCAGTGGGCGGCGATCTTCGGCGGCGGCAGCCGCGATCGGGAAGAAGGCGGCAGCAATATTTTTAGCCTGCTCTTCATGATCATCGTCGCGCCTTTGGCGGCGATGTTGATTCAGATGGCGGTGTCGCGCTCGCGTGAATACATGGCTGATGACGGCGGCGCGAAGGTGACGGGTGATCCGCTGGCGCTGGCGAGTGCCCTGCGCAAGCTCCACATGGGCGCGCAGAACATTCCGCTCCAGGTGAGCAACGCGACGGCCACTTCGACGGCGCATATGTTCATCGTCAATCCGCTTACCGGCGGTGGCTTGGCAAATCTCTTTAGCACGCATCCGGCCATGGAAGAACGCATCGCGCGGCTTGAAGCGATGGCCAAAGATATGAGCTACATGAAAGCATAAGCTGCGGTTGTCGAGAAAAGTAAAATAACCGGGAGAAACGGGAGGCAGCATGCTAGCCTTCCCGTTTCCATTTGTTGTTCCATCCCGGACCACTTAATAATTGAAAAAATGCGGTACATGATTTATAAATGGTTCTGTCAGGTCGTGTGATCATGAAGTCCAACGGTAACCACAAAGTAAAATTTTTGACCGCCGAAGAAGGAAAAATTCTTCTCGACAAACAGGCGCGCCGTCATCTAAAGATGAGCGGAGAAGAGTTTGTGCGTCGATGGAAAGCAAAGAAAATCAAGAATCCTGATCGACCTGAGGTAATGCAGGTCGCCTTCCTCATTCCCTTTGCAGGGTAGAACACCCCATCAAGCCGTCAAAAACTGCCTCGACCCGCTTAGCCTAGCGGTATCGTGTCTAACTCGAGATATTTTAGTCGTCGCGAGCGGTTCGGACGTAGGTGCCAATGAAAAGATAGCATTTCGCATTGCCTGTCGTGACCCCTTTGTGACCGGACCCCTTTGGACCTCCTTCAAGGACGAGTTCAGCGCAGATCCATTATTGGTGTAGGGGGCGACCGGCTGGTCGCCCCCTTTTCTTCCAACCCGAGAATCTTATTTTAAACGTTTTGAGATTTCTCAAAACCTGCAAGTCGCCTACGGCGCGATCATCATCGCTAAGACGCTAACAGCCCGCAAATAGAAATCTAGAATGTCCCCTTTACTTCCTCTGTTGTCGGTTTTTCTCCAACATACCTGGGTTACATTCTTTATGAGTCAACACTCCCTCCCAAAGTTACATTTTAGATGATTCAATACGGCCCCTTGCCCGAAAGCCGCTGATAGCAGTAGACTAGGAAAAATTTTGGCCAAAATCTGGAACTCCGTGTATCTGCGAGCGACTAAGTGGTGAACTTTGACTTCGCATGAACTTCCACCAAATAGTAAAAACGCCGTCGATTGAGCATCAATGGCAGCGAAAGAAGCTACAGCTCGCATCAAGATAAATAAGTTGCTTGAGTTCGCTGGCTGGCGTTTCTTCGCCGATGGCGCGAAACCTGCCAACATTCGCCTTGAAACCACCGTCTCAATTAAGTCTGCCGATCTGGACGCCCTGGGCGAAAATTTTGAAAAGACAATTAAGGGTTATATCGACTTCTTACTGCTCAATGAGAAAGGCTTTCCGCTGATCGTTCTCGAAGCCAAAGCCGAAGACAAAAACCCACTCGTTGGTAAGGAACAGGCGCGGAAGTACGCGCGTTCTCAAAACTGCTTTTCCGTCATGCTTTCCCGATAGCGTTGTTGCGCTGATTCCAAAGCCGGGAACAGACGCTCATTTTTTGGAGTTCGCCATGCGAACCAAGAAGCAACACCTTAATGATATTGGGCCGCAAGCCGCTCAGAAGAACATTAACATCGAGATTCTAAAGACCGTCGAAATCCCATTTCCACCACTCTCCACACAGCAAGCAATTGTCGCCGAAATCCAAGCCGAGCAAGCTCTGGTCGCGGCTAACCGCGAACTGATCGCCCGTTTCGAGAAAAAGATCCAAGCCACCCTCGCCCGTGTTTGGGGAGAAGAAGAGCCCGCCGCTACGAATGCTTGAATCATGGAAGAAGCTGCCGAACTCGCTAGCTACCTCCCGCTTTCCTTCAAGACTCCGAAGGAGCAGGAATACATCGAGTTCCTGTGGGACGCCTTCGAAACGAACTATACGCACAAGAAATATCAGTTCGCCTTTCTCGCCTATCACATGCTCACGATGAGCTTTGTCTATTTTAATATCTGGCAGATCAAGCAGGCCCGGCCGTCGGATTTCGAGAAAGGTCTGATCGGCTTCGCCCGGGATGAAAAAGCTCTGCTGGACGCAACTTCTCCTTTTGTCTTCAGCACTGTGAACGAACGCACGATCCTGCGTTTCCTCAAGCTGATTGAGTGTAACAACGGGGAGATAGGCACTTACGCTAAGCTTGTCGATGACCGCAACGAGACTGCCCATCCAAACGGCAACATCTTTTTTAGTACTCAAACCGCGCTCGATACTAAGATCACGGAAATTCTACGGGTCGTCGACGAGATCCAAACGCATTCTAAGTGTGTCATTGAGCACTGTTACGAAGAATTCCTCCTGAATAACCACGACCCTGAGGACCGGGAGTATCCCGACGCCGCAGACCAAATACGTGAAGTCTTAATTCACGACAATTACATTTCACAAAAAGACATTGAACTCTGCCGCCACTATAATATCCGCGCCATGGCCGCGCACGCTCGGTTCGATCAAATTCTCGCGTTGCACAATGCCTTGGCCTCCCATTACGGGTCAGATTAACGAATGAATGCCGGTCAAACGTAATGCCGGATGCGTCATGAACCGGAAGATCGAGGAGCGTAAAGAGGCCTAGTAAAACGGATTTCCACGAATCAAATAAGCAATGCCTGACTTGTTTTTCTGCTCCTCATGTTTTTCTGCTCACGTTTTTTGACTTAGGATTGTCATCGCTGTAATCCTTCAGGCGGTTGCTAGTGACTCGGCGCGCCGCTTAGGCCGATTGGCTCACGCGGTTCTGATTCTCGCTGTTGCTATTACCGCAATGAGGCTGACATTAGCGGTCATAGCGGCCCGCGTACCGGAACTGATGCCTCCATAGCGCCAGCGACGATTGGTCGTCAAGACCGTCGGGTGGATTCATGTGGCTCGCGGCTCGCGCCGCATTCATTCCGAGAAAGCCGCCGGAGTTCGCTGCTGAGAACATGATAGCGCGAGAGTGACCACCAATAAAGGGCGCGCTAAATTCTTGATAAATTCCTGGGCATTCGCATGAAATCCGACAAGGCAGAGCTTCAAGAAAGATGGATACCATTAGATTGCCGGTGGCAGAGCAGCGGGCCAAACCGATTGAAAGGCTACGGCCAAGATGCAATACTTAGAGTCGAGCATTCCTCCGGTGGTCCTCGGTAACCTTGCAAGGGTTTCCACTTTGATATAAGACGCGTACTCAATGGCGGTTCTGTATAAAAACGCGCCGCTGAAAAGCGCCAGTTTTGAAGCCCGATTCCACGGCGACGTGGCAATTGAGACTCGAAGGCACGAATTCCAGCGATTGGTTAAGCCGGAGTTTCCTCTGTTGTATGTACCCCAGGCTGCCGTCGACAAGGCTCCAGCGCTACAACATTATCAGTTTAGAAAAGAAGATAGCTCGGCGATCGTTATGCTAGCGGTTAACAGCTTCGTTTACACTAGCAACAAATATCCTGGGTTCGAGAATTTCAAGAGAAATGTTGAGCGAGTTTGGGCCCAGTTTAACGGTCTTTTCGAAATTCCGAACTTTACTCGTCTCGGCCTCAGGTATATTAATCACCTGCCGATAATTAGAGACGAGCGGGGTGCGATACCCTTGTCGCGGTATGTTACCGCTAACCTAAAGATAGCACCCTCTTTGCCGGATGAGCCCATTTATGATTTTGGTACGTTGATTGTGACCGAGATGTCGGGCGGCCGGATGCGTTTGGCGACTCAGAATGAGCAAAGCAAGGGCGGAGTCGAATTATTGGTGATGGACTTTGATTTCTTTCGAGCGGCAACGATCGGGAAAGACGAGCGGCAATCTTTTGTGGAGACCGCGCACGGGCACATTGAGACGTTGTTTCTTGATTTGATTTCTCCAGATTATAAAAAGATTATGGAAAGGGGGAGCGATGAGCAGCAATAGCGCAGTTGCCTACTCTTATGATGACGAGTATTCGGACGCGCAGGTCCTTACGAGCGACATCGCAAAGCCCATTAATTTTTCGGGGGTGCATGGTCGAACTGGTGATGCTGGGGAAGTTGTACACGTTGGCGAAGAAGAAGACACCGGCGAAGAGATATTGCCCCTGATTTACCCAGTCAAAGAATTACGCAACGCCGAATACAGAATGACCCTCCGAGAACCGATTGCCATATATTTTGAGGGCCAGGAGGGGGAGCGTTTCGCGGTCCACGAGCGCTCAGGGGTGTTTGGGCAAGGTGAAAATCTGCCGGCGGCTTTGCGCGATTTTTCAAACGCGTTCATTGACGTTTACCTATCCTATACCCAATCCGCAGAACCACTCACGGTGGGGGCCACGAAATTTGTGGATTATCTCCGAAGAGTTGTCGAGAACATTGAAGAGATTCACGACGGCTGATTATAAGCGCGCTCTCCTACGTAAGGGATTTCGTTCGGAGCGAAAATCTAAAGACGAAATCTTTTTCTTTTATGAAGGTGAGAGGAGAACGGCAATTTTTACGAAGGTGTCGCATGGTCCGTCCGAAGATATTCGTGACAAGTTGATGGGGTTTATCAGGAAACAGCTGCGACTAAATGGTCACCAAATTCAGCAATTTATCGATTGTCCCATGACACGTGAGGAATATCTCGAAACTCTCCGGGGCCAAGGCCGCGAGTTCTAACCAGCAATCCCTCAACTTCGTACCCACG
>CAMLCX010000103.1 GCA_946478635.1 uncultured Pseudomonadota bacterium | reverse complement strand
CGGTGAAGGTGCAAGGCGACGGCGCCGGGCGGGAGATCGCGGCGGGCATCGCCGATTTGAATCAAGCGGGGACGGTCGATGTGATTATCGTCGGGCGCGGCGGCGGCTCGTTGGAAGATCTCTGGGCCTTTAACGAAGAGATCGTCGCACGGGCGATCTGCGCGTCAGAAATTCCGGTGGTGTCGGCGGTCGGCCATGAGATCGATTTCACCATCGCTGACTTCGTCGCCGACCAGCGCGCGCCGACGCCGACCGCAGCGGCTGAAATGGTCGTGCCGCGCAGGTCGGACTTGCTGGACCAAATCCAGGCCCTCGACCTGCAGCTGAAAAGGTGCATGGACGTCAAACTTGCAAACGCCCGGGAAATTTTTACCTCGTGGGTGAAGCGGCTCGCCGATCCAGGGCGCAAACTGCGGGAGAATCAGCAACGTGTGGATGAGCTGTCCGTCGACCTGCTGCGCCGTCTGCAAGATCGTCTCCGCACGTGCAAAGAACAGCTCAATCAACAGGGCGGGCGATTGCACGCGCTGAGCCCGCTCGCGGTGCTTGAGCGCGGCTACAGCATTGCGCACAAGCTTCCCGATGAGCACATCGTCAAAGACGCTGCGGCGCTTGACGCCGGCGATCTGCTGCGGATCACCTTCGCAGCCGGCAAAGCGCTTTGCCGGGTCGAGGGCAAGAAATAGCATGCGCTCTCCAGCGGCCTTGGCGAATCTTGCCGCGCTGCTCCTCGGCTGCGCGCAGGCGTTTGCCGCGGGTCCTGCCAGGATCGTGTGGCCCAGGCCGGTAGAGATTTTTCAAGGCGAACTTAGCGAAATTAGCGTCCTCGGCTCCGGGGTAACGGCGGTGGAAGGGACGCTTGGCAAAGAGAGGATTCTATTCGATGCCAACGGAGCCGGGAGATTTAACGCGCTTCTCGCCGCCGACGTCGATGCCAAGCCGGCTTCCTTGAAACTTCGGCTGACGGCCCGCACCCGCGACGGCGCCGAGCTTCGCAGCGATATTCCGGTCAAGTTCAAAAAGAAAATCTTTCACCAGGAGTCGTTCCATGTGCCGCCGGGGTTCGACCAGATGACGCCGGAAAACCTCGATGATATCCGCCGCGAGCAAGCCGCCTTCGCGCGTGTCTTCGCGGCGCCGTCGGCGAATCGTCTGTGGGATGCGCCGTTCGTCAGACCCGTGCCGCATGAGGAATCGGCCTCTTCCTTCGGCCGCCGCCGCATCATCAACGGCGCGCCGCGCGCGCCGCATAGCGGTCTCGATCTCTCCGCGCCGGCCGGCACCGAAGTGGTCGCGAGCAATAACGGCAAGGTTGTTTTGTCGGGAAATTTTTTCTTTGCCGGCGGCAGCGTCGTCCTGGATCACGGTGGCGCGCTCTACACCATGTATTTTCATCTCTCCGAGATCAGGTTCGGGGAGGGGTCAATTGTTAGAAAAGGCGAGGTGCTGGCGCTATCGGGAGCGACGGGAAGAGTCACCGGCGCGCACCTGCATTGGGGCGCGCGTCTGGCCAACGCTAGAATCGATCCATTGGAACTGCTCAAGAAGATTTCGAATCATTGGTCGCCGCGAACGCTTGGCGACGAAACTTCGGCGAACGTAATGGAGAAATAGCATGGCGCGAAAAGACGCGACGGATAAAAAATTCGAATCGGCGCTGGAAGAACTGGAACAGGTGGTCGAACAACTCGAGTCCGGCGAGCTGAGCTTGGAAGATGCGCTTTCCGCGTTCGAGAAAGGCGTCGGCCTGGTGCGGTTCTGCAATCAGAAGCTCAATGACGTGGAAAAGAAAATCGAGATGCTCGTAAAGGACAAAGAAGGCAAGCTACAGCTCAAAGAGCTGGCGGAATTGCCGAAGGAAGACAACGGCCAGTAGCGCTTATGGCGCTCCGAGATGTTGCAGATTCAAGAATCAAGAGTCCTGATAATCATCTAGCCTAGACCGCCGGAGGTTTATCGAGCTTATCGGACGGGCGGTCAAGCGGTTCGATATTCGGGTCCACGCCGATGGCTTTCGGTTTTGGCTTTCCCACCTTGAGCCGTGGCGTCTCTCAAAACCACATATTGACGTTGCGTGCCAAGACATCCGCGCATAAAAATCACGAAACCGCTTCATGCTGTTGTGCCCCGTCATCAATTCGCCCCGTCATCCTTAGTCTCGCGTCTGATGTGTAGCCTCCAACGCCTCGCACGAATGTAGATTGCTGTAATCATTCACGGGTCGGGCAGAAACGAGGACAGAGATACGGTTGCGAAGTGAGCTACGTGCGATTTGAAGCCGAAACCAGGTCGATGCTAGAATACCCGTCAACCAGCGGCGCTCCCGATGAATCTAAATTCCACAAGCAACTTCGATTTGGACGACTATCTGCAAAGACAGTCTCGGGCCATCGATGGCGCTCTTGAAGGTTACCTGAGCCAGTATCCCGGCGCGCAGCAGACCCTCTGTCGAGCGATGCGCTACGGAGTGTTTCCGGGAGGCAAACGCATTCGACCGATTCTCACCCTCGCCGCCGGCGAGTTGTTCGGCGCGCCGGCCAGCCGGCTGATGCCCTTCGCTTGCGCGGTCGAGTTGATCCATGGCTATTCTTTGATCCACGACGATTTGCCTGCGCTCGATGACGACGATCTGCGCCGGGGAGAGCCGGCCAACCATAAAGTGTTCGGCGAGGGGATGGCGTTGCTCGCCGGCGACGGATTGCTGACCGAGGCCTTTCATTTAATGTCTGACCGTGAAGCGACGCGCGGTGTTGAGCCGGAGCTGGTTCTGGCGCTCATTCACGAATTGGCGCATGCGGCAGGTGTCATGGGCTTGGTCGGCGGCCAGGCGTTGGATTTGGAGGCCGAGGATAAAGAGGCGGATCTCGCCACGGTCGAAGTCATTCACGTGCGCAAGACGGGCGCGCTGATTCTCGCCGCGATCCGCATCGGCGCGCGACTGGGCGGCGCCAGTGAATCGGAGCTGGCGAGCATGACGCGCTACGGTGAGTATTTAGGGCTGGCTTTCCAGATCGCCGACGATATTTTGGACGCGCGTGACGAAGACCCGCCATCGCGAGGGGAAACAGGATATAAAGAACAGAAGAAGGCGACCTACCCGCTGGTGGTCGGCATCGTACAGGCGCGCCAGCGTCTGAGCGAGCTATTGCAATCGTCTCTACGCGAGCTTGATCCACTGGGCGCGCGCGCCGTCCCGCTGAAGGCGATCACCCGGCACGTGGCCGCTCGCGCGCTGTCCGCTCGGGGTGAAAAGTTTCCGGCAAGAGGAGAGGCATCATAAATGACACGGTTGTTGGATGGGGTTGACTATCCGCGCGACATCCGGCGCTTCTCGGTCGAAGAGTTGAACCGGCTCGCGGTGGAAATCAGAGAAGAAGTCATTTCCGTCGTCTCCGAAGTCGGCGGCCATTTTGCTTCCACGCTCGGCGCTGTGGAGCTGACTCTGGCGCTTCACTATGTGTTCGATACGCCCGACGACCGCATTGTTTGGGATACCGGTCATCAAGCCTACGCGCATAAATTGCTGTGCGGCCGGCGCAATCGCCTGGCGACGATCCGCCAGCTCGGCGGCTTGAGCGGATTTCTCAGCCGGGAAGAGAGCGAATACGATGTCTTCGGCGCCGGTCACGCGGGCACGTCGATCTCGGCGGCGCTCGGCATGGTGGAAGCGAAATATCTCGAGGGCTCCCGGCGCAAAGTCGTCGCGGTGATCAGCGACGGCGGCCTGAGCGCCGGATTGACCTACGAAGGGTTGAATTCCGCCGGTCATCTCGATCGCGATTTAATCGTGGTGTTGAACGATAACGAACATTTCATCGATCCTCGAGTCGGCGCGGTATCGTCGTTTTTGAGCAAACAGTTCACCACCGACCTGGGCGTGCGGCTGCAGAAGAATTTGTCGGCCCTGCTCAAGAGCTTGCCAAGCGGCGAAAACTTGAAACACATGGCGCGTAAAATGCGCGACTCATTCTTGAGTCTGGTGACTCCGGGTTTTCTCTTCGAAAGCCTGGGCTTTCAATACGTCGGTCCCATCGATGGCCACAACATCAGTGAGATGGTGAAGACGCTCGCAAACGTCAAGAAAGTCGACGGGCCCACCCTTGTTCACGTGCTGACGAAAAAGGGCAAGGGTTACGCCCCCGCGGAAGCGGACCCCATCAAGTTTCACGCCGTCACGCCGTTCCACGTGCTCACCGGCAAGGCGAAGAAAGAGAAAGGGCCGGTGCCGACGTACACGGAGATTTTCGGCCAATCCCTGGTGCGCATCGCCAGAGCCAACCCGAAGGTGGTCGGCATCACGGCGGCGATGGGCAGCGGCACCGGAATCGACAAGCTCGGACGCGAAATTCCACAGCGCACCTACGATGTCGGCATCGCCGAGCAGCACGCGGTCACCTTTGCCGCCGGCATGGCGACCGAGGGCTTCATCCCGGTGGTTGCGATCTACTCGACGTTTTTGCAGCGCGGCTATGATGAAATCCTGCACGATGTCTGCCTGCAAAATCTGCATGTGGTATTCGCGCTCGATCGCGGCGGATTGGTCGGCGCCGACGGCCCGACCCATCATGGCGTTTTTGATTTTTCTTATTTGCGGCCGATGCCGAACATTGTCGTGATGGCGCCTAAAGACGAGAATGAGCTGCAGCACATGCTCGCCACCGCGGTGGACCATGGCGGTCCGATCGCCTTGCGCTATCCGCGCGGCGAGGGCTGGGGCGTGGCGCTCGACGGCGAGCACCAGCGCTTGGAGATCGGCAAGGCGGAATTGCTGCGCGAGGGAAGCGATATCGTGATCGCCGCCATCGGCCATACGGTGGTGCCGGCGCTCAGGGCGGCCCAGGATTTGGCGCCCCTCGGCATCAACGCCGCGGTGGTGAACGCGCGCTTCGTCAAGCCGCTCGACAAGGAACTGCTGGGCGCGCTTTTGACTCGCGTGCCGCGCTTGCTCACGGTTGAGGATCACGTGATATCGGGAGGCTTCGGCAGCGCGGTCATCGAGTTTCTCGCCGACGAGGGGATCACCGGCGTCGAAACCCGCCGGCTCGGCGTGCCGGACCGCTTTATTCCCCACGGCACCCAGGACGAGCTCAGGAAAATGTGCGGCTTCGACAAGGATGCGATCGCCCAGGCGGTCTTGCAGATGGTTCGGCGCGGCAAGAAGCGAAGCAGGGAGGGATGGGAAAGAGGCAGCGCTTAGATCTGTTGCTGCTTGAGCGCGGGCTGGTGGATAGCCGTGAAGATGGCCGGCGCAAAATTCTGGCGGGTGATGTGCTCGTCAACGATCAAGCGGCGACCAAGGCGGGCAGTCTGATCGACAACGCCGCCACCATCCGCGTTAAACCCAAAGCGCGTTACGTCAGCCGGGGCGGGCTCAAGCTCGAAAAAGCACTAAGCGTTTTCTCCGTCGACGTGGCCGGCAAGACGGCGCTGGATGTTGGCGCGTCGAGCGGCGGTTTTACCGATTGCTTGCTCGCCCACGGCGCGGCGCGCGTGGTTGCCGTCGATGTGGGCTATGGCCAGTTGGATTGGAAACTGCGCAACGATCCGCGGGTGGTCGTTTTCGAAAAGACCAATATCCGTTATCTCGATCGGCGCTCCTTGCCGGATACGCCCGATCTGGCCACCATCGACGCTTCTTTCATTTCGCTCAAGTTAGTCCTGCCTTGCGTCAAGAGGCTTTTGCCGGCGCGCCACGACGTCATCGCGCTCATCAAACCTCAGTTCGAAGTGGGCAAAGGCAAAGTCGGCAAAGGGGGCGTGGTCCGCTCTGCCGATGAGCATGCGCGCGTGATCGGCGAGATTCGGCAATGCGCCGCGGCCATCGGTTACGAAGTGGCCGGCGTTGCCGAATCGCCATTGCTCGGGCCCAAGGGCAATAAAGAATTCTTGATTTATCTGCGCGCCTCCGGTTAACCTCAACCGGAATTATTTTTCAGACTCGGATCGTCGCGCGGCATTAACGCTATAGGCATTCGCGTTCGAGGCATGGCGGGCTTCAAAAAAATTGCCCATCGGGGCGCCTCCGGCCAGTTTCCGGAAAACACTCGCCTGGCTTTCGCCAAAGCGATTGCAGCGGGCGCGGACATGATCGAACTCGACTGCCAAATGAGCCGGGACGGGCATGTCGTCGTCTTTCACGACGAACAGTTGCGCCGCACAACGGGCGCGCGCGGCCCGTTGCGCGCCAAGACGCTCGCCCAACTCAAGAAGCTCGATATCGGACAGTGGCGCAAGAAGTCATTTTTCGGCGAGCGCATACTGACGTTGGAGGAAGCCCTGGAGGTCCTGGCCGGTCAAGCCGATCTCTGTTTGGAAATAAAAAACTTTCCCAAATCGCTCCCCGGCATCGAGATCAAAATACTTTTCATCCTGAGCCACTATGATTATCTGGATCGTACCATCGTGGCGTCCTTCGACTATCGCTCGCTCGGCCGCGTGCGCGAGCTCGCGCCCGAGGCGTCGCTCGGGCTGATATTCGGCAAAGGCGTTAGAGAGGATCCGTTCGAAGCGGCACGCCGGTTGGCGCCGACGTCGATCCATGTCCAGAAAGATCTCGCCACTCGTGAATTTTTCGCCGCCGCATGGGAGGAGGGACTCGACGTGTATGTCTGGACGGTGAACGAGTTGCGCGACATGAGAGCGTTCATTGCCATGGGCGTGCAGGGCTTGATCTCGGACTTTCCGGAAAAATTTCAAAAACTCGGGTCGCCTTAAAGCTTTTATTGCCGCGCGAGACGGATCGAAACCAAACCGCTGCCTCGACGCAACAGCGCGGCTGATTTTTCGCCGGTTCTGTGCCTTTTTCCGGCTGCGCTCTGGGCCTGCTGAAGGATTCGTCAAGTGCCTCCAAAGTGTTCATTTTTCAAGTGAATTGCTTGACTTGGAAGGCAAATGCGCTAGAATCATCGCCGGACATAAACGGTCCGCTTGGATCGGGGGTGATTGATTCTATGACAGGAGTCCGAGTTCGAGAAAATGAATCCATAGAAAGTGCCATTCGACGCTTCAAAAAGCTCTGCGAAAAGGCCGGTATTCTCGCTGAACTACGCAAGCGAGAACATTACGAAAAGCCCAGCGTTAAAAGGAAAAAAAAGGCGATTGCCGCAAAAAAGCGCGCTCTGCGCCGAGTGCGTCATTCGTTCTAGTAGGTTGTGCCGCCGGGTAGTGGGTCATGGAACTTAAAGCCGAGATTCAGGAATCTGTGAAACAGGCGATGAAGGGTGGCGATCGGGTCACGCTTTCAACGCTCAGGCTTCTGCTCTCGGCGCTGCACAACGAAGAAATACGAGTTCGCAACGTGTTAAGCACCGAAGAAATTCAGCGAATCATCACGACCCTTTGCAAGCAGCGGGTTGAGGCGAGCGAACTGTATCGCAAGGGCGGGCGCGAGGATTTGGCGCAGAACGAAGACGCCGAGTGCGTGGTTCTCAAACGCTTCTTGCCGCAACAGCTTTCCGAAGAGGATGTCAAAAAAGTAATTCAAACTTGCATCGCCGAGGCGGGCGCCAAGGGCATTCAGGATCTTGGCAAGGTCATGAAACTGGTCATGCCCAAGGTTGCCGGCCGAAGCGATGGCAAGCGCGTCAGCGAATTGACCAAGGGACTTCTCGAAGGATAGTTTCGGCCGGCGCCGGCGCTTGCGTTGACCGGGCGTATCCAATAGTTAATTACCTGTAACGATCGTCGAGAGAAGCGCCGGACCGGTTGGCATGTCGAAGTGTGTCGCCGTTTCGAAGCGAAACGCGACGCAGGTCGTCAGGCGGTTGCCGACAGTGAACTGGGTGGATTTGATTCTTCTTGGCGTTTTCGCCTTGTTCGGGTTGCGGGGCTTTTTCAGGGGCTTCTTCAGGGAATTTTTTTCCCTGGCCGGCCTTTTCGCCGGATTCATGATCGCCGTCGCGTATGATCAAGAGATCGCCGCCTTCATCTCTCGATATTGGAAAATGTCGCCGTTGCTGCTAAAGGGCGTTTCCTTCGTGGCGGTATTCTTCGTCGTTTACTTTCTTCTCAATCTCGCAGGCTGGTTGCTGCATCGCTCGGAAAAATTGCTTTTCCTGAAAACCCTGAATCGGACCGGCGGCATCGCCCTCGGCATGGGCAAGGGCGCCGCGATTACCGCCCTGGCGGTCTTTTTTCTGGGCTCGACCGCGCTGCTGCCCGCACCGACGCGCGCAAACGTGGAGAGTTCTTATCTGGCGCCTCCGCTCGCTAAACTCGGACAAGATCTTGTTCTCTTCGGCAAGAAGAAGGTATTTTCCGGCGAAGATGCCAAGCCCAATGCGGGCGCGGCTGCTTCCCGGCTGTAGCTTTCATCAATGATCAGCCAGGATAAAATCGCCGAGATCCGCCGGCGCGCCTCCATCGTCGAGGTCATCTCCGATCATGTGACCCTTAAAAAAGCCGGCCGCAACCACCTGGGCCTTTGCCCTTTTCACGCCGAAAAGACGCCCTCCTTTACGGTCAGCGAAGAAAAGGGAATCTACCATTGTTTCGGCTGTCAGTCCGGCGGCAGCGTTTTTCACTTTCTCATGAACTACGATCATCTCTCTTTCCCCGAGGCGGTGGAGCGCGTGGCCAAACGTTACGGCATCGCGGTGGAATACCAGGGCGGCGGCCGCAATGCTCAGGAAAGCGGCGAACGGGAAAAACTCTACCGCGTCAACGAGCGCGCCGCGCTCCATTATCAAAAAATACTGTTCGATCATGCCGAAGGTCGCAGGGCATTGCAATATTTGAAAGCGCGCGGCGTGGATGAAGCGACGGCGCGAAAGTTCATGCTCGGCTACGCGCCGCAAACCGGTTCCCATCTCTTCAAGCTGTTCAGCCAGGAAAATGTTTCCACGGGGGATGCCTATCGTCTGGGTCTGATCGGACAGCGCGGGCCGCAAAAGTTCTACGAGAAATTCTTTGCGCGGGTGATTTTTCCGATCGTGAGTCCGGCGGGGAAAGTCATCGCTTTCGGCGGCCGCGTGCTCGATAACGCTTTGCCCAAGTATCTCAATTCCAGTGAAACGCCGCTGTTTCACAAGGGCTCGACGCTCTACGGCCTGTACCAGGCGAAAGAGGGCATCCGCCAAGCGGACCGCGTCGTCGTCGTGGAAGGCTACCTCGACGTGATCGCGCTCTCGCAGCACGATGTGCCTTATGCCGTGGCGACCCTCGGCACGGCGCTGAGCGCCGATCACGTGCGCGTGCTGTCGCGCTATACCAAAAACATCATCGCCCTGTTCGACGGCGATGATGCCGGACGCAAAGCGGCCGCGCGCAGCTTCGAGATTTTTCTTGAAACGGGCCTTCTGGGCCGGGCCGCCTTTTTGCCCAAGGGCGAGGATCCTGATAGCTTTGTTCGGAGCCAAGGCAAGGCCGCCCTGGAGGCGGTGCTGGAGCAAGCCGTGCCGCTGGCCGACTATTACTTCTCGTGGCTCGAATTGCGCTATGGCAAAACTCTCGAAGGAAAAAGTCAGATCGCCAGCGAAGTGAGCCGGATCCTGGCCAAGGTCACCAACGTTTTCGAAGTCGACTTGCTCGCCAGGCGCGCGGGCGATATCTTGGGAATTCGCGAAGAAGTTTTGCGGCGCCCAAAAGTGACGCCGCCGGGGCGCTGGGCTCCGGTTCGGGTCCAGAGCGCCCTACCCGGCGCACCCGAGCAGGGCCGCGAAGAGGTCGCGGAAAGAGCGCTGGTGAGCCTGATGCTGCGCTTGCCGGCGGCGCTCGAAGGGGTGGCGCGCAAGCCGGAAGTGCGCCGGTGGTTCGGTCCCAAGTGGGGCAGGGTGGTTGACGACATTGTCGCGCAGTGGCAGCAACAACAAAGCATCGACGTGGCCGCGTTGCTCGAAAGCCTGCCTGCGGAATTGGCCAGCGATATGGCCGCATTGTCGCTTGAGCGCGAAAGTCTGAGCGACGCCGAATGCGCGCGCATGGTGGACGATTGCCTGAGCCACATGCGGCGCCGGCATGTCAAAGGCCTGGAGCGCGATCTGCGCATTGCAATTCGCGCCGCCGAGGAACAGAACGATGAGAAAGCGAAGAGAGAAAGGATGCTAGAATGGCAAGACCTCGTACGAAAAGAACGCCAGCTAGAACGCCGAAGGCTCGAGCCGAAACCGCCCGTCCGGTAGCCAAGCCCCAGTCGGCCTCCAGCTCCGCCGCTCAACCGGCGGAGAAGAAAAACCTGAAGGAGGTCAAGAAGCTCATCGATCTGGGCAAGGAAAAGGGCTATCTCACCTACGACGACGTCAACGACATGCTGCCGGCGGAGGTGGTCTCGCCGGATCAGATCGACGATGTCATGTCCATCTTTGGCGAGATGGAAATCGAAGTGGTCGACGCCAATCAGCGAGTCACTCTCGGTAGCGCCGGCGAGGAAATTGCGGAGGAAGAAGAGGAAGAAAAAGAAACGGACGGCGACGTTGACAACGACATCGTCGGCAAGACCGGCGATCCGGTGCGCATGTACCTGCGCGAGATGGGAACCGTCTCGCTGCTCAGCCGCGAGGGCGAAGTCGAGATCGCCAAGAAGATCGAAGAGGGCGAGAACCGGGTCATCGGCGAAGTTCTTTCAAGTCCCCTGGCCCTGACCTACATTCTCGATCTTGGCGAGAAGCTCGCCAAGCACGAAATTCGCGTGCGCGAGATTATCAAAGATGAAACGGACGAAGAGAGCGAGGACTTCGAGGAGGAGGAAGTTCACGAGAAACGATTGCTCGATCAGATCGGCAAGATTCGCCGCATCACCAACGATCGGGAAAAACTCAAGCACCAGCTCGACGCCAAGCGGCTTTCGGCCCAGCGCCGGCGCACGCTCCTCGACAGCATCGTCAAATACAACGACAAGCTGGTGAACAGCCTTAAGAATTTGCAGCTCAACCGCAAGCAAACCGAGGCCATCGCCGACGGTCTCAAACGCGCCATGGAGCGCATGCAGGCGCTCGAACGCAGGATCAAGGATTTTGAGCGCAAGGTCGGCAAACCTGCCGCCGATATCCTGCGGCTCGTGACCGAGGCCGACGCCCACAAGAAAATTTGGCCGAAGATTACCCATTCGTTTCGCATGGGTCATGACGCCATTTTACATATGAGCGAAGAGATCCGCGCGGCCCGGCGCGACATCCGCCACATCGAAAAAGACCTGGAGATTCCGGTCGAAGAGATCAAGCGGCGCGTGTGGTCGATCATCGAGGGTGAGACCAAGGCCAACCTGGCCAAGAAGGAACTGATCGAAGCCAATCTTCGCCTGGTGGTGAGCATCGCCAAGAAATACACCAATCGCGGGCTGCAGTTTCTCGACCTCATCCAGGAGGGGAATATCGGTCTCATGAAGGCGGTCGACAAGTTCGAGTACCAGCGCGGCTATAAATTTTCCACCTACGCGACCTGGTGGATTCGCCAGGCGATCACCCGCGCGATCGCCGACCAAGCGCGGACCATTCGCATCCCCGTGCACATGATCGAAACGATCAACAAGCTGATCCGCACGTCGCGCTATTTAGTGCAGGAAATCGGCCGCGAACCGACGCCCGAAGAGATCGCCACCAAGATGGAGATTCCGCTCGACAAGGTGCGCAAGGTTTTAAAGATCGCCAAGGAACCGATCTCACTCGAAACCCCGGTGGGCGAAGAGGAAGACAGCCATTTGGGCGACTTCATCGAAGACAAGCGCATCATCACGCCGTCGGATGCCGTGGTCAACATCAACTTGCAGGAGCAAACCCGCAAGGTGCTGGCGACGCTCACGCCGCGCGAAGAGCAAGTGCTGCGCATGCGCTTCGGCATCGGCGAGAAGTCCGATCACACGCTGGAAGAAGTCGGCCAGAAGTTTACCGTCACGCGCGAGCGCATACGCCAGATCGAAGCCAAGGCGCTGCGCAAGCTGCGCCATCCGAGCCGGAGCAAGCGGCTCAAAAGTTTTATGGAGAGCTAAAGCTCGCCTGAGCTGGCGAGCTTGCAAAAGGGCCGCAGAGCTGCCAGCGTAAAATCCGCAACCGAAAATTCAAAATCCAAAATTCCCCGCGGGGCCCATAGCTCAGTTGGTTAGAGCCACCGGCTCATAACCGGTTGGTCCCTGGTTCGAGTCCAGGTGGGCCCACCAACTTTTTCAGCTGCAGGGTTCCCTCCTCCG
>CAMLCX010000102.1 GCA_946478635.1 uncultured Pseudomonadota bacterium | reverse complement strand
AAACCGGCGGCGAAGTTGTGTTCAACACCAGCATGACCGGTTACCAGGAGATTCTCACCGATCCGTCCTACGAGGGACAATTGGTCGCCATGACCTATCCGGAGATCGGCAACATCGGGGTCAACCCGGAGGATGTCGAATCGCGCAAACCTTTCGTGAATGGCTTCATCGTCAAGAATTACACCGCGCAACCGAGCAACTGGCGCGCTGCCCAGGCTCTGCACGAGTATATGAAGGCGCACGGTATCGTCGGCATTCAAGGCATCGACACACGCTCGTTGGTGCGCACCCTGCGCGATCATGGCTCGCAGGAGGGCGTCATCTCGACGCTCCCCGTAAGTGCCGAAGAATTGGTTGCCAAGGCTAAAGCTGCGCCCGGCATGGTGGGAAAAGATTTGGTGCAGGCAGTGAGCTGTAGCGAAGGCTACGAGTGGAATCAGGGCATGTGGGAGCTTGGCGGCGGTTACAAAAGTCGCGATCCGGCAAAGACAGCGTCGAAGCGGAGGGGCAAAGGCACATTCGCTTCACCCGCGTTTTTCGTCGTGGCGTATGACTACGGCATCAAGTACAACATCCTGCGCAATCTTGCCGAGGCCGGATGCCGGGTGCAAGTAGTGCCGGCGGCGGCGCCCGCGGAAGAAGTGCTGGCGCTCAATCCCGACGGCGTTTTTCTTTCCAATGGTCCCGGCGATCCGGACGCCGTGCCCTACGCCAGGGAGAACGTGTGTAAGCTCATCGGCAAAAAACCGATCTTCGGCATTTGCCTCGGCCATCAAATTATGGGGCTCGCGCTCGGTGGCAGGACGTATAAATTAAAATTTGGCCACCACGGCGGCAACCAACCGGTGATGGATCTGACTACGCGCAAAGTAGAGATCACCGCGCAGAATCACGGCTTCGCCGTAGACGCGGATTCGCTCAAAGGCGCCGCTGAAGTGACCCATTTGAATTTGAACGACAACACTGTGGAAGGATTGGCGCACCGCGAGCTGCCGATCTTCTCCGTGCAGTATCATCCGGAATCCTCTCCCGGTCCGCACGACGCCAATTACTTGTTCAAACGTTTTACCGATATGATGGCCAAACATCGCCGCTCGTAATTATCCATGCCCAAACGAAACGATATTCAGTCCATCCTTCTTATCGGAGCGGGGCCGATCATTATCGGCCAAGCTTGCGAGTTCGACTATTCCGGCACCCAGGCGTTAAAAGCCCTCAAGGAAGAGGGTTATCGGGTGATTCTCGTCAACTCCAATCCCGCGACGATCATGACCGACCCGGAGTTCGCCGCGCGCACCTACATCGAACCGATCACCACCGACATCGTCGAAAAAATAATCGCCAAGGAGCGGCCCGACGCGATTTTGCCGACCCTCGGAGGACAGACGGCGCTCAATCTCGCCATCGATCTCGCCGAAAAGGGCATACTCGAGCGCTATGGCGTCGAAATGATCGGCGCCAAGATCGAATCGATAAAAAAAGCCGAAGACCGCGATCTGTTCAAAGAGGCAATGCGCCGCATCGGCCTCGACCTGCCGCGCAGCGGCTACGCGCGCAGCATGCGCGACGCCATGCGCATTCAGAAGCGTCTGAGCTTTCCCGTTATCATTCGCGCTTCGCGCACTCTCGGCGGCAGCGGCGGCAACTTCGCCTATACGCCGGAGGAATTTAAAGAGGTCGTTCAAGCCGGTTTGAGCATCTCACCGGTGCATGAAGTGCTGATCGAAGAGTCGGTGCTCGGCTGGAAAGAATTCGAGCTCGAGGTCATGCGCGACCATAAAGACAATGTGGTGATCATCTGCTCGATTGAAAATTTCGATCCCATGGGAGTTCATACCGGCGACTCGATCACCGTCGCGCCGGCACAAACGCTGACCGACAAGGAATATCAGGTCATGCGCGACGCGTCTCTCCGGGTCATCCGGGAGATCGGCGTGGACACCGGCGGGTCGAATATTCAATTCGCCGTCAATCCGAAGGACGGCCGCATGGTGGTCATCGAGATGAACCCCCGTGTATCGCGCAGCTCGGCGCTGGCCAGCAAAGCGACCGGATTCCCCATCGCGAAAATCGCCGCCAAGCTCGCGGTCGGTTACACCCTCGACGAGATCCGCAACGACATTACGCGCGAGACCCCGGCTTGCTTCGAGCCGACCATCGACTATGTGGTGGTAAAAATTCCGCGCTTCACCTTCGAGAAATTTCCCCAGGCCAAGGATATTCTCACGCCCCAGATGAAGTCGGTGGGTGAGGCGATGGCCATCGGACGCACCTTTCAGGAATCGCTGCAAAAGGCGATGCGGTCCCTGGAGACCGGCTCTTTCGGTTTCGAACCTAGGGTTGATTTGGCCGAGGCCAATCGGCAGCAATCACTGGAACTTGTCCGAGGAAAACTTTCCCAGCCCAACGCCCAGCGCCTGTGGTACATCGGCGATGCTTTTCGTCTCGGCATGCCGGTCGAAGAGATCTACCGGCTCTCGGCCATCGATCCGTGGTTCCTGGAGAAGATCCGCGAAATCATTGCGACGGATCTGGAAATTTCGGGTGTCCCCGAATCCAACGGCCAACTTGATGTCGGCCTCGTGCGCGGCTGGAAACAGATGGGGTTTGCCGATGCGCGGATCGCCGGGCTGATCCATTGGCAAGAAACCGACTTTCGCAAATTGCGAAAAGAGCAGGGGGTCGAGGCGGTTTTCAATTCCGTAGATACCTGCGGCGCAGAGTTTCAAGCGTTTACGCCGTATCTGTATTCCACCTACGAAGGCGATGACGAATCGAAGCCGACGGCGCGAAAAAAAATCATGATCCTGGGAGGCGGGCCCAACCGCATCGGCCAGGGCATCGAGTTCGACTACTGCTGCGTGCATGCCGCTTTTGCCTTGAGGGAAGAGGGCTACGAAACAATCATGGTCAATTGCAATCCGGAGACGGTCAGCACGGATTACGACACTTCGGACAAACTTTATTTTGAGCCGCTCACGATGGAAGAAGTGATGAACATCGTCGACCGGGAAAAACCCGACGGCGTCATTGTGCAGTTCGGCGGGCAAACGCCGCTCAAGCTCGCCTTGCCGCTGGAGCGCGCGGGCGTGCCGATCGTCGGCACGTCGCCGGATAGTATCGATCTCGCGGAAGATCGCGAAAGATTTGCCGAGCTGATCAGGGGACTCGGGATCAAGCAGCCGAACAACGGAATCGCCCGCTCCTATGACGAAGCATTCAAAATCGCCGAAGGGTTGGGCTATCCGGTTTTGGTCCGCCCGTCTTATGTCCTCGGCGGGCGCGCGATGCAGATCGTTTATGACGGCGATACGCTTAAAGACTACATGACTCATGCCGTGTCGGCATCTCCGGAACATCCGATACTGATCGACAAATTTCTCGACGACGCTATCGAAATCGACGTGGATGCCTTGGGCGATGGCGATGACTATGTCATCGGCGGGATCATGGAGCATATCGAGCGCGCCGGCGTGCACTCGGGTGACAGCGCGTGCAGCCTGCCGGCGAAATCGATCGGACCGGAAATCCAGGAAGAGATTCGCCGCCACACTATTTCGTTGGCGAAAGCGCTCAATGTGCGCGGCCTGATGAACGTGCAGTTTGCCGTGCAGCGAAACGATGTCTACGTGCTCGAAGTCAACCCGCGCGCCTCGCGCACCGTGCCGTTCGTGAGTAAAGCGATCGGTGTGCCATTGGCCAAGATGGCGGCGCGCATCATGGTCGGCAGGAAGCTCAAGGATCTCGGTTTCACGCGGGAAATGCACCCCAAGCATATCTCAGTCAAGGAAGCGGTCTTTCCGTTTAACAAGTTTCCCGGGGTCGATACGTTACTTGGCCCGGAAATGAAATCCACCGGCGAAGTCATGGGCATCGACACCTCCTTCGGCATCGCCTTTGCCAAAGCCCAACTCGGCGGCGGCATGCGCCTGCCGAAATCGGGTCGGGTTTTTATCAGCGTGCGCGACGAAGATAAACCGAGCGCCCAATTCATCGCGCAAAAACTTTATGCAGTGGGGTTTGCCATCGTCGCGACCCGCGGCACGGCAGCCTATTTGGAAGCGCGGGGCATACCCACGGAAACCATCAACAAAATCCAAGAGGGCAGCCCGCACATCGGCGACCAGATCAAAAAGGGCGAGGTGGCGATGGTCATAAACACGCCGCAGGACGCTCACTCGCACGCCGATTCCTATGAGATCCGGCGTTTCGCCTTGGATTATCAGGTGCCCTATTTCACCACCATGGCGGGTGCCGAGGCCGCCGCCGAAGGCATCGAGTATTTGGAGCAGCGCGAGTTCGAAGTCCATGCGTTGCAAGATTACGAAACGCCGCCCTTGCCGTAGAGGGTTGCGTGAAACCTGCCGGTCTTTCTTCAGACAAAAGAACGAAGAGTGGCGATCGGCCCCCCAGCGTGCTCGCGAATTTGCGCGCGCTTAATACGCCGATCCAATTTTTAAGCGGCGTCGGACCCAAGCGCGCGGCTCAGCTCCAATCCTTCGGTCTTAGCACCATCGGCGACCTGCTCTACCACCTGCCGTTTCGATACGAAGACCGCCGGCAGATCAAGACAATCTCCAGCGCGGGCCGCGGCGAGGAATCAAGCTTCATCGGTCGATTGATCGGCCTGCAACGCAAATATATCCCGCGCCGCCGGAGCCAAATGCTGCTCGCCGTTTTGCAGGATGAAACAGGCAGCCTCGATCTGGTCTGGTACCGCGCGCCAAGATTCCTGATCGAAGGTCTCGCCAAGGATCAAACACTGCTGGTTCACGGCAAACTGGAGCCGAGCCTGCACGGGCGGCTGCGCTTGGTTCATCCAGATTTCGAAATCATCGACCCTGGCGATGACGCGCAGCTGCAACGGATCTTGCCGGTTTACATGCACCCGGCCGGTCTGTCTCTCTCGCGCTTGCGCGGGTGGGTTGCGCAAGCATTGCGAGCGTACGGGCATCACCTACCTGTGAGTCTTCCTCAAGAAATTATCCAGCGACAGAGAATCCTGACGCCCAGCGCGGCGCTCGCCTATCTGCATGAGCCGCCGCTCGACGCTCCACTCGACACTTTGAATGAAGCGTCGTCGACGGCCCACCGGACGATTATCTTCGACGAGCTTTTTTACTTGCAGCTCGGCCTCGGTTTGCGCAAAAGATCCCGCGCCAAGAGCGACGCCGTCCCCTTCGGCGAAGCGCGCGCGGCGCTGCGCGACCGCATGCGCGAGCTGCTGCCCTTCAGTCTCACCGGCGCGCAGCAGCGCGTGCTCCGTGAGATTGATAAAGATCTGGCAAGCGAGCAACCGATGCAGCGGCTCGTGCAAGGGGACGTAGGATCGGGAAAGACCATGGTCGCCTGGCTTGCGTCGCTGCGTGTTATAGAGCACGGGCGCCAAGCGCTCTGGATGGCGCCCACGGAAATCCTCGCGGAGCAGCACTACCGGAACCTAAAAAAATACGCCGCTGAACTGAAAATCCCGTCGGCGCTGCTCACCGCGGCAACACCTGCAAAGGAAAAAAAGTCACTGCTGGAGCGCATCGCCACGGGTGACATTTCTTTCATTGTCGGTACCCATGCCGTGATTCAGGATGAGGTGCGCGCGCCGTTTATGGGCTTGGGAGTGGTGGACGAGCAGCACCGCTTCGGCGTCTTGCAGCGCCTCTCGCTGCAGCGTCTGGTCGATCGCTCCGGCTCGGAGTCGAGTCACCAACCCCACATGCTGCTCATGAGCGCGACGCCAATTCCGCGCAGTCTCGCCATGGTGCTCTACGGTGATATGGACGTGTCGTTTGTCGACGAGATGCCGCCGGGAAGAAAGATGATTCAAACCAGAGTATTCAGCGAGCGCGAGCGCAGGCAAGTCTACGCCATCGTTCTTGACCAGTTAAAACGCGGGCATCAAGCCTTCGTCGTCTTACCTCTTGTTGAAGCTTCGGAACAACTCCAGCAGGTGCGCGACGCGACGCAGATGGCCGATAAAATGCGCCAAACGTTGTTCAAGGATTTCGGCGTCGGTCTCGTCCATGGACGGCTCAAGTCCGAGGAGCGCGACCAAATCATGCGTTCGTTTCGCGACGGCAAGCTTGGCATTCTCGTCGCGACGACGGTGATCGAAGTGGGCATCGATATTCCAAACGCGACGGTGATGGTTGTTGAGCATGCCGAGCGCTTCGGCTTGTCGCAACTACATCAGCTGCGCGGCCGGGTCGGCCGCGGCCCGGCCGGCGGTCAGTGTTTGCTGGTCAATCGTGGCACGGGAAGTGATGTTGCGGCCGAACGCCTGCGCGCGATGGAAAAGGAGCATGACGGCTTCAAGATCGCCGAGGCAGACTTGCGTCTGCGTGGACCAGGAGAACTGCTCGGCGCGCGCCAATCAGGGTTGACGGATTTTCGGTTCGCCAATCTGGCGCGCGACGCACGCTTGTTGGCTGAAGCTCGCCGTGAAGCTTTGGCGTGGTTGGATAAAGATCCGGAGCTCAAGGGCAAAGCATCGGCGGGCATGGGCGAAATTCTCAGGCATCGGTGGGGGGCGGTTTTGGAATTGGGGTTGGTCGGCTGAGTGGAAGAGGGCAGACAAGGAGGTCGGTCCCTACCGTATGTCATTGATATCGCGATGAGCCACTGGCCCAAAATCCTTTTTGTTGCACCTAATAGAGCGATGGCTTATAAAATATGATCATCCCGTTTTTTAGAAAGGTTTAGGTAAGAACGCGTGGAATTTCAGCGCATAAAGCGGCTGCCGCCCTACGTTTTCAGCATTATCGACAGCATGAAGATGGAAGCCCGGCACAGGGGAGAGGATATCGTCGATTTCGGCATGGGTAATCCTGATCTGCCCACGCCGCCGCACGTGGTCGCTAAACTGATTGAAGCCGCGGGCAAGCCGCAGAATCATCGTTATTCTGTCTCCCGCGGTATTTACAAGCTTCGGTTGGCAATCGTTGCCTGGTACAAACGCCGCTACAATGTGGATCTCGATCCCGATAGCGAGGCGATCGTTACGATCGGAGCCAAAGAGGGGATCTCACATCTGGCCTGGGCAACCATCGACCCCGGCGATGTCGTACTCTGTCCCAGTCCGACGTATCCAATCCACCAGTTTGCCGTAGTGCTCGCCGGCGGCGATTTGCGCTGCATTCCGCTGACTACCAGTGAAACGTTTTTTGGCAATCTCGAAGAAGCGATCCGACAGACCTGGCCGAAGCCGAAAATGTTGATCATCAGTTTTCCCCATAATCCGACAACTGAGGTGGTCGATGTGGGATTCTTCGAGCGTGTGGTGAAAACCGCGAAGGAGCATGGCTTTCTCGTCATTCACGATTTCGCTTATGCCGATCTGACTTTTGATGGTTATCAGGCGCCGAGCTTTCTCCAGGTGGCTGGCGCGAAGGATGTCGGCGTGGAATTTTTTTCGCTCTCGAAAAGCTACAACATGCCGGGCTGGCGCGTCGGCTTTTGCGTGGGCAACAAAGAGGTCATTCACGCGTTGGCGCGCATCAAGAGCTATCTCGATTATGGTATCTTCCAGCCAATTCAGATTGCGGCGATTCAGGCGCTCAATGGGCCGCAAGACTGCGTCGAAGAAATTCGCTTGATGTATGAGAAGCGGCGCGATGCGCTGATCGATGGGCTCGACCGGGCGGGTTGGAAGATACCAAAGCCCAAGGGAACCATGTTTGTCTGGGCTGAAATCCCGGAACCGGCGAAAAAGATGGGGTCCGTAGAGTTCTGCAAATATTTGCTTCAAGAAGCTCAAGTGGCGGTGTCGCCGGGCATCGGCTTCGGCCAGTACGGCGACGAGCACGTGCGCTTTGCATTGATCGAGAACGAACATCGCACGAAACAAGCCGTGCGAAAGATCAAACGGGCGCTGGGGAAATTGCTGGACTAGCGCCCGATTCCAAGCTAGTTTTTAAGTCTTTCTAAATTCGCGTCATGGCATCCGCAAATAAACGGCGCAAAGTGGGCATCGGCTTGCTCGGCTCTGGCGTGGTCGGCGAAGCGATCCAGGATATCCTTTTCCAGGATGTCAAAGGGCAAGTCGGCGACGACGCCGAGATCGAGATTCGCAAGATCTACACGCGAGCGCCGCGAAATAAAAAATGGTTCGGCAAACGCGCCGGCCTTTTTACCCGCCAAGCCGAAGAAGTGCTCGATCATCCCGGCGTCGATATCGTGGTCGAGGCGCTGGGATTTCAATCGGCTTCGCAGTTGCCGCGGTTTCGCGATTACATCTTGCGCGCTTTTCGCAACGGCAAGTCGGTGGTCACCTCCGATAAAGCGGTGCTGGCGCGCTACGGCAAAGAGATTTGGTCCGCGGCAAAGAAGTCAGGACAGCAGCTGCGCTTCGAAGCGTGCGTCGGCGGCGGCATTCCGGTGGTGCGTTCTCTCAGTGAAAGCTTCGCCGCCGAAGAGCCGGAGGCGGTATTTGGCATCGTCAACGGGACCTGCAACTACATCCTGTCGCAGATGGAAAAGAGCGCTAAGCCCTACGCCGAGGCGCTCAAGGAAGCCCAGCAAAAGGGCTATGCCGAGACCAATCCCGCCTCCGATGTCAACGGCAGCGACGCCGAGGCCAAACTGCTCTTGCTGAGCCTGGTCGCGTTTGGGCTGCAGATCCAACCGGGGAAAATCTGGCGCAAGGGAATCGAAGATATTCAGGCGGTGGATTTTCGCTATGCGAACCGTATCGGCGGCAGCACGATCAAACAGCTTGCGGTGGCACGGCGAAAAGGCCAGGCGGTGCAAGTTTTCGTGGCGCCTGCGTTGGTGCCAAGGGAAAATTTTCTCGCCGGCGTGGACGGCGCGACCAACGCGGTGTGCTTCGCCGGCAGGAGCAGCGGCGCTGCGCGCGGCGAGCGCGATTGCGATTATGTCCTGGTCGGTCCGGGGGCCGGTGGCGGGCCGACCGCGGTGGCGGTGCTCGGCGATGTCTGTGAATTGGCGCGGGGGGGCGAGCGCAGGTTTTCCGGCGTGCCAAGTCTCATCCCGCCGGGTGCGCTGAAGCTTCAACCTGAAGAAGAAATCGACGTGCCGTTTTATGTGCGTTTCGTGGTCAAGGACCGCGCCGGCATCGTCGGCGACATCGGCCGGACGTTTGGCCGCATCGGCATGAACATCTCGGAAATTTGGCAGCTCCGGCATGTGGAAGAGGAGCTTCACGGTTTGATGCAAAGCCATCGCATCAAACAGAAGCACAATGAGGTCCTGCCGTTTGTCATGACTTTGGAGCGAGCCACTCTGCGTCAAATGCGCAAAGCCCTGGCTTCGTTGCGCAATCGGGATTATATCGTCATCGATCCGGTTTGGTTTCCAATCTGGGGCGTGAAATGATGCTTCGAGTCGCAAACATTGGGGACGTCGCGATCGTAAAGGATCAAGCGTGAAGTACATTATTCTGCAAGGCGACGGCATGGCAGATTATCCGCTCGAAGTATTGGGCGGCAAAACACCCCTGGAAGCCGCGCGAACGCCGAATATGGACTGGCTCGCGGTGCACGGTGTGTACGGCATCGCCCACGTCATCCCCGAGGGTTTTCCTCCCGGTAGCGACGTCGGCAACATGAGCATCATGGGCTATGACCCGGCGGTCTATCACACCGGACGCTCGCCGCTGGAAGCGGCCAGCATGGGAGTTGCTCTGGGGCCGAACGACATCGCTTTTCGCTGCAATCTGGTGACGCTCGGCGGCGCCGGCGTTGAAACGTTTATGGAAGATTTCACCAGCGAACACATCACGACCGAAGAAGCTAGGGAAATCATCCGCGATCTTGGTAAGGAACTCGGCGGTGGCGGCATCGAATTTTTTCCCGGCGTGAGCTACCGGCACTTAATGGTCTGGCGCGACGGAAAAGAAAAAATGGACGCCACGCCGCCGCACGACATTACCGATCAGAAGATTGCCGGCTACATGCCCAAGGGCGATGGCGCCGACCGTTTACTGCAGCTCATGAACGCGTCACAGTCGATTCTCGCGGCTCATCCAGTCAACAGGAAGCGCCGGGCGGAAGGTCACAGGCAAGCCACGAGTATCTGGCTCTGGGGCCAGGGAAGAGCGCCGCAATTGCCGCCGCTGACGGAGCGTTTTGGCATCAAAGGTGGGGTGATCTCGGCCGTGGACATCATTCATGGTCTGGGCGTTTACGCGGGGCTCGAACGCATTGATGTGCCGGGCATTACCGGATTTCTCGATACCAATTACATCGGTAAGGGCGAGTACGGCGTGCGCTCGTTGGAGAAAAATGACTTGGTCTTCATTCACGTCGAAGCGACGGACGAAGCCGGTCACATGGGCGACGTGGAGAAAAAAATTCAAGCGCTGGAAGACTTCGACGAAAAAGTGGTCGGCACCGTATTGAAAGGAATGGCGCACCGGAAGGATTATCGAATACTTTTGATGCCGGATCATCCGACCGCGATCGCCCTCAAGACCCACGTCGCCGATCCCGTGCCGTTCGTTTTGTTTTCGGCTGAAACGCCTAAGAACAACGGCAATCTCGGGTACAACGAAAAGGACGCGGCGAGAACCGGTATTGTTGCGAAAAAGGCTTATCGCTTGATGGACGCGCTGATCGAAGGGAGGCCAACGTGGACCGAAACTTAGCATTGGAAGCTGTTCGTGTGACGGAAGCGGCGGCATTGAATTGCGCCCGTTGGACGGGGCGGGGGGACGAAAAGGCCGCCGATCAAGCTGCCGTCGACGCCATGCGCAAGGCCTTCGATGCGCTGGCCATCGATGGCACCGTGGTGATCGGCGAAGGGGAGCGCGACGAAGCGCCCATGCTCTACATCGGTGAGAAGGTCGGTTCCGGCGGGCCAAAGGTCGATATTGCCCTTGACCCGTTGGAAGGCACGACGATCTGCGCCACCGGCGGTCCCAATGCGCTCGCGGTCATCGCCATGGCGGACGGCGGCAACTTGCTGCACTGCCCGGATACTTATATGGCAAAGATCGCAGCCGGTCCGGTCGGCAAAGGCGTTGTCGACCTGGATAAATCACCGACGGAAAATTTGCGCGCGTTGGCCGAGGCCAAACGTTGCCGAGTTGAAGATCTCACCGTGATTATTTTATTGCGCCCGCGCCATGAAGCGATCATTCAAGAGGTGCGCCAGGCGGGCGCGCGCATCCGCTTGATCGGTGACGGCGATGTTTCGGCAGCCATCGCGACGACCAAGTCAGAGACCGGCATCGACCTGCTGCTCGGCATCGGCGGCGCGCCCGAGGGCGTGCTGGCCGCCGCGGCCATGCGCTGCGTTGGCGGTGAGTTTCAAGGACGCTTGGCCCCGCGTAACGACGGCGAGATCGAACGGGCCAAGGAAATGGGCGTCACCGACATCAAGAAAAAATTTCGCCTCGACGACCTCGCCGCGGGCGACGTCATGTTTGCCGCGACCGGCGTTACTGACGGGGATTATCTACAAGGCGTGCACTTTTTCGCTGGCGGCGCGACCACCCAGTCGGTGGTGATGCGTTCAAAAACAAAAACGGTTCGCGTTATCAACGCGATGCATTATTTCGAGCACAAGCCTTCTTATTGAACATCTGCTCAAATCGAGTTTTTCACAAACTCTGAGCGCAGCCCGTGTCAATTGGCCGATCGTCCTTCGCCCCAAGGCGCCGAGCGCGGCCGAAGGGGCGAGAGATATCTCAAAATTTTCTGAGTAAGGATATTCATCCCCGTGGCGCGACGGAAACAACGCAACAAAAGCCGGGTGCGAACGCTCATCCTATTTCTGCTGATTCCGCTGATCGTTTGGTTTCTTGCGTTCTTACTCTGGTTCTACTGGTACGATCTGCGTAAAGCGTTCACAAAGGAGGATGCGCCGCCACTTCGCTCAAAGCCGGCGCGACAGGTTGAAAAGGATGAGCGGCGCGACAGCGTACCGGCAAAGCCGCCAAAAGAGCGCATCCTCGACGATGACCGAAAAAGGCTGGAAGACATCCTCAAGCGGCGGAACTAATCGCCCTTTTGACGCGTAAATTGAACCGTGGGCTGCCCTTTACGGGCGGGCGGCGTCGTTGAAAGTCTTGTCGAGCGCTTTGAGCGAGTCCATCAGCAGTTGAACCGCATACGTCAAGTTGTGGATTCCTTTGCTGCGGTCCTCCAACACAAATTTGTAATTGTACAGTGCCGCCACCACTTCGAGCGGATACTGGCT
>CAMLCX010000101.1 GCA_946478635.1 uncultured Pseudomonadota bacterium | reverse complement strand
AGCTACTCGGTGGTCAAAGCGGTCATCAATCTCGGCTAACCAACGCTTGTAGTCTAGCGCGGGGAGATCTCGATGAACTACCAACTGGAGCACATTGCCATTTACACGAAAGATATAGCGGCATCGATCAAGTACTACGAGAAATTCTTCGGCGGTCTGGCCACGCCGATCAGAAAGGGCAGCGCCGGCTACGGCTTCTGTTTTGTCAGGATCGCCGGCTCGCCGTCGATACAATTGATGGAATCGGCCGGCCAGGTCGGCGTGCACCACTACGGATACGTCACCGACGATATCGAGCAGGTCGCCAAAGAATTCAAGGCAAAAGGCGCCGAAATCCTGCGCGAGAATCGTGACGGCGAAAGACTCACCACCATCTTCGTCAAAGATCCCAACGGATTGGAGCTGGAGATCAGAGCACCCCGCTAGCCCCACGCCGTTTCAATTCAAACCAATTGAAGTCCAGGCTCAACGGAAGCGCCTGCAGTGCTTTGCGCGCCCAGCAGCGGTTCATGGTCCGTTCTATCTGCAACTACATTTGAGACCTCTTCCGCTTGAGCATCCGCCTGCCGCCGCAATCGTCGGCTCGTTTGCGTTTCTTTGAATACAATTGCACCGCCCCTATGCCCAATTACACGGCAAGGGTCTGCTCAAGAACTGCACAATGAGCCTTCACACGGCGTCCGGAATGCAAGACAGGCCGGACAAAATGCTTAAATTACTCGATCTTGAATCCAAACGAGCGATTTTGAGCCAATGGCATGATGAGTGCTGTATTCAGCGGAGCTTTATTCGTGCCGCGGTAACGCAACAATCGCCCCGGGTATACGGATAGAGACACACGCACGAGATGCATCAGGATAAAGCGGGCAAGACATCCAATAACAATGCCGAAATTTCACCGATTCTGGCGTCGCTGAAAGCCATCCATGCCAAATACGAGGGAAACTTCAGCGGCAAAGTAGCCACCTACATCCCAGAGCTGGCCAAGGCCGATCCGGCCTTGTTTGGCATCGCGCTCGTAACCGCTGACGGGCAGATTTACCAGGCCGGCGATGCGGAGCATTTGTTCACGATGCAGTCCATCTCGAAACCCTTCGTCTATGGCGTGGCGCTGGAAGACCACGGGCTCGAGCATGTGCTCAGCAAAGTGGGCGTCGAACCGACCGGCGAGGCATTCAACTCGATCGTTTTCGACGAGCGCAATAACCGCCCGTTTAATCCCATGGTCAATGCCGGCGCCATCGCGACGACTGCATTGATTAACGGATCGGGCCATGATCAGAGGCTGGCTAGGCTGCTCGGCAAGTTCTCCGACCTGGCCGGGAGACCCCTCGACATCGATCATGCCGTTTATATTTCCGAGCGCACCACCGGCCATCGTAACCGAGCCATCGGCTATCTCGAATTGAACTTCGGCATGATCGATGAGCCCGTCCATGAGCATCTCGATCTCTATTTCGAGCAGTGTTCAATTCTCGTCAGCGCGCGCGACTTGGCGGTGATGGCAGCGACCCTGGCGAACAACGGCGTCAATCCTCTGACCGGCAAGCGCGCCCTGAATGAGCGGTACGTAAAGAACGTGCTGAGCGTGATGCACAGCTGCGGCATGTACGATTATGCGGGTGAGTGGAGCTATCGCATCGGTCTGCCGGCCAAGAGCGGTGTCGGCGGCGGCATCATCGCGGTCCTGCCCGGACAATTCGGCATCGGTACCTTCTCCGCGCCGCTCGATGAGCAAGGCAACAGCTGGCGCGGGATACGCGCCTGCGAAGAGTTCTCCGAGCGCTTCAAATTGCACATGTTCAAGAACCGCCTCGCCACCGGCGTCGTGGTGCGGCGCAGCTACCGCGGCACCACCGTGCGTTCCAAGCGGCGGCGCGGCGCGGCCGCAGAAACGATTCTAAGCAAGAGGGGCTCGTCCGTCTGCGTCTACGAACTTCAAGGCAGCCTTTTCTTCAGCACCATGGAACAGGTGCTGCGGCAGGTCACAAATGAATTGGATTCCTTCAGCTATCTGATCTTTGACTTCAAGCGGGTGCTGCAACTCGATGAATGCGCCGGTGAACTATTGGCTCAAACCAACGAGATGCTGAAGCGCAGCGGTAAGACGCTCCTGTTGGCTCATTTGGCGGAACATGGCGCCGATATGTGCATAAAGAGCGAACAGAGCGGTTTGTTTGCCGACATCGATTCAGCTCTCGAATGGTGCGAGGACCGGCTCTTGCTGGAAGAGCAACCCGAGCTATTACGTGAAAACCGGCAAATTCCGCTCGCCGCGATGGACATTCTGGCGGGCTTCGACTGCCGGGAAACCGCTCTGATCGAATCGATCGCCGCGGAAATGCGCTACTCGCCGGGGGCATCCATCCTTCGGGAAGGCGATCGCGCCGATTCGCTCTATCTTTTGGCCGCTGGACGGGTGACCATCTGCCTGCGCATCAAAGACAGCGAGCGCAGGCAACGGTTGAGCACCATCACCCCTGGGCTCGCCTTCGGCGAACTGGCGCTCCTCGATGGCGGCACTCGTTCGGCCGACGTGATCGCCGACGAACCGACCCTATGCTACGTCTTGCCGATCGATAGACTTCAAACCTTGGCGGCCAGCCATCCCGAAGTTTATAGCAAGCTGATCGGCAACATCGGACGAGAACTTTCCGCGCGTCTACGGCGCGCGGATGCCGAGATCCGCTCGCTGGCCGAATAGAGAACTAAACGCCCGCCTGTCGAACTTCTTCCGATCTCGCTTTCGTCGGGAAGTTTCCAATGCAACGATTCTCATTTCGCGACCCGGATTCAACGGGATTCACACGATTCAACCGCAATGATTGAATAGGCAAATTGGCCGTGATAAAAACACGTTCACTGCGGAGGGCATTCAATCGTTATGAATTTTCAAGAGTTAGCCGACAAAGCGCTTCAAGGCATACTTCCCGAGCGCGCGGAATTGAAAGCTGTCCTCGATGCAACGGAGGAGCAACTCCCAGAGCTATTGAGCGCGGCCTTCAAAGTGCGCCATCGCTACTACGGCAAGCGCGTGCAAATCCACGTCCTGCAGAACGCCAAGAGCGGCCTCTGTCCCGAGGACTGCCACTACTGCTCTCAATCGTCAGTTTCCGAAGCGCCCATCGACCGCTACCCCTTCATGTCCAAGGACAAACTCATCGAAGGCGCGAAAGCGGCAAAAGCCGCCGGCGCGGTGCGCTACTGCATCGTCAACAGCGGACGCGGCCCCACCAACAAAGAGATCGACGAAATCGCCGACGCCGTGCGCGCGATCCGCGCAGAGACGGGCATGAATGTCTGCTGCTCGCTCGGCCTCATGAACCAGGACAAGACGGAGAAACTGAAAGCGGCGGGCGTCGGGCGGGTCAACCACAATTTGAATACCAGCCGGGCGCATCATCCGGACATCGTCACCACGCACACCTACGATGATCGCGTCGCCACCATCGAGAACGTCAAGCACGCGGGCATCGGCACCTGTTCCGGCGGGATCATTGGCATGGGCGAGAGCGACGAGGACATCATCGACCTGGCACTGACACTGAGAGCCATGGACATCGACTCCATTCCGGTTAACTTTCTCAATTCGATTCCGACAACGCCCTTCGAGGGCAAGCGCGAGCTGACCCCGCAGCGCTGCTTGAAAACGCTTTGCCTCTTCCGCTTCGTCAATCCCAGCAAGGAAATTCGCGTCGCCGGCGGCAGAGAAGTGAACCTGCGCTCGCTGCAGCCTCTGAGCCTCTATCCGGCAAATTCGATGTTCGTCAACGGCTACCTGACCACGCCGGGGCAGGAAGCTTCCGACGCCCATCAGATGATCTCGGATCTCGGCTTCGAGCTCGATTCACCGGCCGCGATCTGAATCGCGGCGCAAGCAAATCCTCAGACGTCTTTCTATCGACGGAGATTTCTTATGCAATATTTTGCTCTATTCGTTGCTTTGCTGGTTGCCAGTCCGGCCACGGCTGCATCATTCGATGCGCCTAAGCGCAAATCCGGCCTGTGGGAAATAAAAATATCGGGCGGGCAAACCAAAGCTATGCCGGCGATGCAACAGTGCGTTGACGAAAAAACCGACGACATGATGCAAAAGGACATGGGCGAACGTCAGAAAATGCAGTGCAGCAAGAACGAGGTGCGCAAAGAAGGCGACAAAGTCGTCGCCGAATCGGCGTGCAAGGTGGAAAACAGCACGGCGAAAACACGCGCCGTGTTCACAGGCCGCTTCGACTCTGCCTACAGGGCCGACATCAAGACGATCTACGAGCCGCCCCTGAAAGGAATGAAGGAATCGTCGTCCGTGATCGAAGCAAAATGGCTGGGTCCGTGCAAAGCCGGCCAAAAGCCCGGCGATATGTCGATGCCCGGCATGCCCAACATCAACATGGACGAATTGAAAAAGGGCGCGGTGAAACAGCGGTAAATTCATTCCGGCAAGCCGCGCCGGCTTTTCGGCGATCTTTCACCTACCTATTTTTTTGCCTCGACCAGCGCCCGCAAGACTTTTTCCGGCGTGATCGGCAGGTCGCGAATGCGCACGCCGACGGCGTCATGAATCGCGTTGGCGATGGCCGGCGCCACGGTTAACGCGCCGGTCTCGCCGACGCCTTTTGCGCCGAACGGGCCGTCTTCGTGCGGCACCTGAACGACGATCGGTTGCACCGACTGCGGCATGTCCTTGAAGGAAGCCACCTGATAGTCGAGCAACGAGCCGTTTACGAGCTGGCCTTCGTCGAAGATCATCTCCTCGAACATCGTTAGTCCCAGATGCATGATCGCAGCGCCCTGTAGTTGTTGCTCGCAATGGCGCGGATTGATCGCCGTGCCGGTATCGCCGACGCTGACGAGTTGCAGGATTTTGACCTGTCCCGTTTCCGTGTCAACTTCGACTTCCGCGGCGGTGGCCGAGGGAAACCAGTATTCGGTGCACTTTTCCGACTGGCCGGTTTCCGGGTCCATGTGGGCCGCCGCCGGCTGGCACACAGCTTCCGCCGCTAGCGTCGTGCCGAGACTGCCGAACTTGGCAAGAAAAATTTCACCGATCGCCATGCCCTTCTCTTCCATGCCGCGTACGACGACACGGCTGTTACGCAGAAGCAGATCGTCGGGATCGACCTCGAGCTTCGACGCAACGACTTCGCATAGCTCCTTCTTGATTTTCGCGGCAGCCATGCGCACCGCATTGCCCATGTGATAAGTGGAGCGGCTGCCCGCGGTGATGGTATCGTAGGGCGTCACATCGGTGTCAGGCTGGACGATGTGCACGCGGTCTGGCGCGATCGCCAGCTCCTCCGCGACGATCTGCCCCATGGTTGTTTCCGATCCCTGGCCCATCTCCACCGTGCTGCTGAGCACGTTGGCGCTGCCGTCGGCGTTGAGAATAACGATTGCGCCTGAAATCGACGGTGTGAGCACCGCCTTCACGCCCGCCGCGATGCCTTTGCCGCGCAACTTGGTGCCGCTCTGCACCGACCGCGGCTTCGACCACTCGATCGCTTGCGCCGCCTGGCGGATCGCCTGCTTGATGCCGAAGGATTTCACCGGCGTGCCGGTGGCGAAGCGCTCGCCCTCGTCCAACGCAGGCTTCAAACGGAATTCGACAGGATCGGCGCCGATGGCGCGCGCGATCATGTCGGTCTGCGAGTCATAGGCCCAAATGACTTGCGGCACGCCGAAGCCGCGAAAGGCGCCGGCCGGCACTTTGTTGGTGTAGACGCAGTAGGAATCGATCCAAACGTTGGGGATCCGGTACGGACCCGCCGACGTGTAACCGGACTTGTGGCCGATGCGCGGGCCGATTTCGGCGTACGCGCCGGTGTCCCAGTAGACTTCGCACTTGCGCGCGCTGATGGCGCCGTCCTTGATCGCGGTTTTGATCTTCGTGACCACTTTGTGCTTGGTGATGGTCAAAAACTCTTCTTCGCGCGTCAACGCGTAACGCACCGGCTTTTTCGTGATCAACGCAAGCACGGTGCAAAGCGGTTCGAGCTTGGCGTAGAGCTTCGCGCCGTAGCCGCCGCCGATGTAGGGCACGCGCACACGAATGCGGTTCATCGGTATGCCGAACGTTGCGGCAATTTCGGTGCGTACGTACGACGGCGATTGACTGGCGGTCCAGATATTCAGGCGATCATGCTCGTCGAAGTAGGCCAGCGTGACGTGGGGTTCCATCGGCACATGCTGCGCCGGCGGGGAGCTGAACGTATCCTCGAATATTCTGTCGGCTTCCGCGAACGCCTTGTCGACATCGCCCGTGCGAAGCTTGAAATGATAGCAGACGTTCGATTGCTGGCCGGCCTTGACATGAGCCAGGTCGGCAAACGCTTTCGCCGGCCGGTGCTGCTCGTGCACCAGCGCCGAGCCCGGCCTGGCTGCTTCGAGCACGTCGTGCACGGCGGGGAGCGGCTCGTAATCGACCTCGACCAGCTGCAGCGCGTCTTCCGCGGTGCGCTTGTCAACGGCCGCCACCGCGACCACGGGATCGCCTGCGTAACAGACTCGTTCAACCGCGAGAATCGGCTGGTCGCGAAACGCCGGGCCGAAGTGCGCATCAATCCCCGGCATTCTGGCGATCTCGGCGCCGGTCAATACTACGGCCACACCATCAAGCTTCTCGGCCTCGGACTTTTCGATGCGCGTAATGCGCGCATGCGGATACGGGCTCCGCAAAACGGCGACATGGAGCACGCCCGGCATCTCGATATTGCCAACGTGCAGCGCCCGCCCCGTCACCTTCGGGTTTGCGTCGGTGCGATAAACCGATTGCCCTACGACTGAATAGTTAGCCATCCGTTACCCCGTAAGTTGCGTTCGGCTTCTCATATCGTTTTTTGTCTTGTTTGGAAAGCAATCCAGGAAATCCACTGCGTCCAGAACCAATCACAGGCAACTATTTCCACAGCGTCAATAGAACGACTCCGCCGACGATCATCGCCGCGCTCGTAACGATCCGCAGAGTCACCTTTTCGACATCACGCAGGAAAATGGCCGCCAGGATCAATGAGAAAAAGGGTCCTGTGCTGCTGATCGGAATCACCACGGAGACCTTTCCCAGATCGAGGGCGTAATAAATGCACGTCATACCCAGGCTGATCGTCACGCCGGCGGCGAGAAACCACCAGAAACATTGCCGGTTCATCTTCCAGGTTTCCTTATTCTTCTCGACATACCAGAGCGTCAAGATCGACACGACAAAAGACGATGTCGCCGTCACCGCGGCGGCGAGAAACGGGTGCGGCACCGCGGCCAGGCCAAACTTGCGCACGACTTGTGTCGCGCCAGCCAGTGCCGATGCGGCGATGGGATACCAGAGAAAAACCGCCGAGCCGGCAAGCTTCATCGAACCGCGCCAGGATAACAACGTGATCCCGGCGATGATCATCAGGGTCGCAACAATAATCGGCAAGGTAATCTTCTCGCCGAGAAAGACGATCGCCATGGCGGCGCTGAAGAGCGGCGTGGTGGCGCGGATCGGATCGGTGATGGCAACGCCCAGAGCATCGATCCCCTTGTAACTGAGCAGCCGGGTCAGTCCCGGCTGGAAGAAGCCCACGCCGACGAAGATCAGGATCGAAGCGCTCGTCAAAGACGAAAGCGGCACGATCAGAATCGACACGCTCCAGAGAAAAATAATATTGATCAGCAGGCTGCTGATCACCGCGGTGGCCGGATTCGAGTACCGCAATGCCTTCTTGGTGAAAAGATTGTGCAGCGCAAAAAGAAACGCGTTGGCCAGCGCGTAAAATTCAGCAGGAATCGAAGTCATTGGCCAAGAACAATCACTGGGAAGAAAATGCGGAAGTGTGTTTGAGCTATACCCAGTTTGCCGCTGAAGAGCAATTGCGGCTGCGGGCCACGGCAACCGGCGGCTTGGAATGAAATTCCAACTCCAAATTGACTAATCCCCGCGCGTTCCCGCATACTGGCCGCTCGATCATGAGAAGAAAGTTTCTAGTCGGCTCGCTGCTCCTTGCCCTCTTGCTTGGAGCCTATGCGGTCCTTCGAACATCTCGATTGGGAAGCTGCATGGCTTACGCCTTCGGCGGCCTGCGCGACGTCGCCAACGATCGCTCGAAAAGATTTCTCGGCAAAGTGTCCGAAGACACGGCCCGCTGCCGCGGCGGCGAAACCGCGGTCGTCTGGCGCAAGACGCCGTGGATCGATTGGCCTCAATACTGGTCCGCGGGCGGCGAACAAAGCCGCTTCGCGGGTTGGACCGCGCCGCTCGATGTTCTCAGTCCAAATCGGCGGGGCATCAACGGCGCGCTTCTTGACCTCGAGTACCAGCGCATCGAGTTGCTCAAGTTCAATCTTTTCGACAACGGCGGAACCTACCCGGAATATTCTTCCGGCAATCTCACGAGCCTATGGCCGCAGCTGAGATTTCCGAAAGATCATCCGTTGTTCGCCGCCGTCGGCGCCGACGGCCCGCAAAAATGCTCCGGCGAAACGATTCGCTTCCGCACGCTCACGGGTATTTGCAACGACATTCTCAACCCGCTGATGGGGTCGGTCAATCAGCCCTTGGCGCGCAATGTGGAGTTCGAATCGACTTTTCCCGAGTCGGCCGCGGACGAAATCACGAGGAACCGGCATGGCAACCGCCTTGACCTGCTAAAGCCCGATCCTCAACTGATCAGCCGCATGCTGTTTACCCGCGCGCAGTCGTCGCCCGAGAACTGCGATGCCGGGCCGGGCATCGGGAGAAACCGGCCGGCAACGAACTGCGATTATCGGAAGGCCAACCACATCAATGTCCTCGCGGCATTCTGGATCCAGTTCATGACCCACGACTGGTTTTCGCACCTGGAGGAGGGTCGCAACCAGGCCGAGCTGATGCCTATGGGATGCGCCATGAAGCGCGCCGGAGATGGTGAAATAGCGCTGGCCTCGGATGACATCAAAGCGCTCGGCTGCCGCCCCGAGGATCGGATCGACAAAGGTTTCGTAGCCGAAAATACACCGCCGGCCAAATTTCTTGTCAACGGACAGCGCCGCATGTCGCGGGCGCCAAGGACGACGTTGAATAGAGTCACCGCGTGGTGGGATGCGTCGCAGATTTACGGCTACGACGAAACGTCCTGGCGGCGCGTCAAACGCGATCCGCGGGACCCGGCCAAACTTCTGCTCGAATCAATGGCGGGAGACGCTGAGGGCCGTGGTTACCTTCCTGTACTGCAATCGTCCGATCCGCAAAATTCCCAGTGGGCGGGCCAGGAAGCCGTCGCCTTTCCGGACAACTGGAGCATCGGCCTGAGTTTTTTTCACAATGTTTTTGCGCGCGAGCACAACCTCTTTGTCGAAGAGTTCCGCCGTCAAGCCGCGGCCCATCCCAAAGACGACTCCGGCCTGCGAAACCCGGCACAGCCGGACAAAATGATCCAGAACAAGGATGTCAGCTCCGGTGAACTATTCGAGATAGCCCGCCTGGTGGTAGCGGCGGAAATCGCCAAGATCCACACCATCGAATGGACGACACAACTCCTCTACAACGAGCCGCTCTATCTCGCGATGAACGCCAACTGGTCGGGCTTACTGCACAAGCAACCGCTCGCCGCCGCCGCCCTCGAAAAAGTGCTGCAACGCTTGGCCCAATCGCCGAAAGGTAAAAACTCGCGTGACCTGTACTCCGCCTTCGCCGCCGGTCCGGGCATCTTCGGTCTCGGCAGCGACAAAGCCGACGTGAACGGCGGGACTTATCATTTCGGCTCGCCTTTTAATTTTCCGGAAGAATTCGTCAACGCTTACCGTCTGCATCCGATGGTTCCCGACGTGATTGAGTTTCGTGACCTAAAGAGCGATGCGAATGAAATCCATTCGAGCATTCCCATCACCCGTGTTTTGCGTGGCAAAGCGACCGATGCGATGCGACAACAAGGAATGGCCAATTGGGCGCTATCTCTCGGCCGCCAACGCATGGGAGTGTTGACGCTTCACAACCACCCGCTGTTTCTGCAGAACCTGCCGATGCCGCGGCTAAAGAGCCCAACCGGAAAAGTGGATGTTTTGTCACTCGATATCATTCGCGACCGTGAACGGGGCATCCCGCGCTACAATGAATTTCGCCGCCAGTACGGTCTCAAGCAATTGACCGGTTTTGACGAATTCATCGACCCGCGCTTGCCGAAGGATTCACCGCAGCGCGCCGAGCAGCAAAAGATCGCGGCACAGCTACGCAACATTTACGGGCAACACCGTTGCGACATAACGAAAACGATTTCCAACTCGCGGAAGAACGACGACGGCAGCGAGATCAATGATTGTCTCGGCCATCCGGACGGAACTCTCGTCGACAACATCGAAGATCTTGACGCCATGGTCGGTTGGCTTTCCGAGTTCGTGCGGCCGCACGGATTCGCGATCTCGGAAACTCAATTTCAAATATTTATTCTGAATGCGTCGCGCCGGCTCTTCAGTGATCGCTTTTTGACTTCGAGTTTCCGCCCGGAGTTCTACACTCACTTCGGCGTCACATGGATAAACGAAAACGGCCCCGACGGGAAGGTGATGGAGAAAGGCAGGCCCAATGGCCACGAGATGGAAATCTCGCCGCTCAAACGAGTGCTGTTGAGAACGATTCCCGAGCTAAAAGCAGAGCTCGAGCCAGTCATCAATGCTTTCGATCCGTGGGCCCGCGACCGCGGCGAATACTACTCGCTTCAGTGGAAACCTCGGCGCGGCGCGGAAAACGACGTCTCGTTCAAACAAAAATAATGCGCCCGCGTTTCACAAGCGTCTGACCGGGCGAGCGCTTGGGATTTCAATCCTGAGTGTCAGCGCGCGTCCGCCAGGATAACGTCGGCCGCTTTCTCGCCGATCATGTAAACGGCGCTAACGATGAAAAACCCGGGGATTCGCGGAAAAACCGACGCATCTACGACACGCAAACCCTGCGTGCCATGCACGCGGAAATCGCTGTTCAAGACTCCGCCCTTTTCTTTCGGTCCGATCGGACAGGAGCATGAGGCGTGATGCCCCCACGCATTGTGCCGCACAAAATCGCGTAGCTGCTCGTCGCTTTGCACGCCATCGCCCGGCAGATGTTCCTCGGCGATGAGACCTTCTCTTTTTAGCTCGGAGCTAAAGCCGCGGACGAACTTGACGCCATCGATGACAGCGTCAAGATCCATTCCCTCTTTATCACTGCCCTCGTCAAAGTAGCGAAAATCGACGCGCGGCGGGTCGCGCGGATCAGCCGATTGCAGGGTCACCGTCCCGGCGTTGTTTTCAGTGTGCGCCTTCAATACGATCCAGCTCAGATAATTGCGGTGGCCCGAAATCAATTTTGAATAACCTGGGAAATATCCTTCGAACCGCGCCAGCAAACTCATGCAAAATAAGTCCGGCAAGGGTCGGTCCGGGCGCGATTTCTTGAGTATCGCGAACATTCCGCCGTTGGTTGCATAAACCCCTTCCCGGGTCCTTTGCCATTGCTGAAAGATACGATCGCCGCTGCGAAACTCGGCGCCGTTCATAAACTCCCAATTGTCGCGCATGCGGTAGACGACGCTAACCTCATAGCGGTCCTGCAAATTCATCCCGACACCGGGCAAATCGACCGCGACGCCGATACCATGGCGTTCCAGTTCCGCTCGCGCGCCGATGCCGGAGAGTTTGAGCAACTGCGGCGTGTTGAACGCCCCGCCGCAGAGAATCACCTCTTTTGTGGCCCGCGCAACCCTTCGGTCGCCGGAATCCGCGGCGGGCTCGGAATGAGCGCGATATAAATTACGCCCCTTTAAATATTCAACCCCCACAGCGCGCTTTTGATCGTCGAGCAGCACACGGCTTGCCAGCGCGTTCAACTCAACGCGCAGCCGATCCGGATAACGGCGCGCGACCTCCAAGATTCGTTCACGGCTGCCAGCACGCGCCGCGTTGTCCGTCGTCAACGGTATATAGCGAATGCCAAAGGCGTTGCGCCGCACGGTCCGCCAATCATTGGGATCGCCCTTGGCGCGAAGGAACCAGAATAACCGCTTCAGCGGGTGCTCCAGCCGGGCGATCGCGCCGAAGGCGCAGCGCTCGATGACCTGCATCATCTCGCGATCCTTAAGCGCATCCTTTGGCGGATCGGGCCGCTCCGCCGGCAGCCAGCCGTTGAAGCCATGGCGGCCCGGGTTGAGATGGAATAGTTTTTTCAGCAAGCGATAGAGCGGGCGATGGCGGCAATTCTCGATGCGCTCGAAATATCGGCGCATGC
>CAMLCX010000100.1 GCA_946478635.1 uncultured Pseudomonadota bacterium | reverse complement strand
TGGAAACCACCATCGCCGATGTTCACGCAGCTTACAAATCCGGCGAACTCACTTGCCGGCAACTGGTGCAGATGTACCTCGATCGCATCGAGGCCCATGACAAGAAAGGCCCGGCGATCAACGCCATCATCAGCATTAACCAGGACGCGCTCAAAGAAGCCGATCGTCTCGACGCCGCCTTGAAATCTTCCGGCTTGGTCGGTCCGCTGCACGGCATCCCCATAATCGTCAAAGACCAAGCCGATGCGGCGGGCATGCCGACCACGCTCGGCTCCGTGCTGTTCAAGGACTACCGGCCGGATCGCGACGCCTTCGTCGTCGATAAACTCAAAAAAGCCGGCGCCATCATACTCGCCAAAGCGACCCTCGGCGAGCTCGGCGGCGGCGACACCCACGGATCGCTGTTTGGCTCGACAAAAAATCCCTACGCCATCGAGCGCACCGCCGGCGGCTCCTCGGGCGGCTCGGGCGCGAGCGTGTCAGCAAACTTCTGTACGGTTGCCGTCGGCCAGGAAGGCTTCGCTTCCATTCGCCGGCCATCGACCTGGAATTCGGTTGCCGGCATGCGACCCACCGCGGGGCTGGTCAGCCGCTCCGGAGTTTACGCCGGTTGGCCGTCGGTCAACGGATCCCTCGGGCCGATGGCGCGCACCGTGGCGGATTTGGCCAAGCTCCTCGACGTCATGACCGGCTACGATCCCGATGACCCGGTTACCGCGCGCGGCGTCGGCCGCATTGCCGAGAGCTTTACCAAATTCCTCGACAGGGACGGCCTCAAAGGCAAACGCATCGGCATCCTGCGCGAATCCATGGGATACGACGCAGAGCCGGGCTCCGAGGATTTCAACAAGATCACCGAAGTATTCGATAAAGCGGTCGCCGACTTGAAAGCCGCCGGCGCCGAGATCGTCGATCCGGTGGTTATTCCGGAGCTGAAAACGCTTCTGGCAAAGCGCGCCACCAATGCCGACGATGAAGAAGAGTCGTTCATGCTTTGGCTCAATCGCAGCAAAAACCCGCCCTATCGCTCGAAGCAGGAGGCCATGAGCACGCCGGAGTTCCAAAAAGTTCAAAAGCGCTCGCGTGAGCGATGGACGAAGACGCCGAGCCCGGACGCTCACTACGAATACTTGAAAGCGCGCGAAGAGCTGATGACCCATCTCCTCCAGCTGATGGCGGAAAAAAGGCTCGACGCGATCGTGCACAAAGCCGTCGAACATCAACCGACGCTGATCAAGGACGGGGTGAATCCCCCGTTTGTCGATCAAAAAGGCGCGCCGCACATCAACACGTTCCTGGTCTACGTGCCGTCCATCGTCGTGCCCGCCGGTTATACCCGAGACAATCTTCCCGCCGGGATTACCTTCCTCGGCCGGCCCTACGACGATGGCAACATGATCAAATTTGCTTACGCCTACGAGCAGGCGACACGCCATCGCAAGCCGCCGGCGAGCGTGACGCCATTGTGACGGCAAGCATCTTCCGATATAACTTGAACACGCGTTGAACTGACTCGACGCAAGGGTGCGATTCATCTCATGGGTAATATCCTATTGGCTGTTCTGTTGTTTTCGCTCGCCACCCAAGCACCGGACTTCGGCGCTCAGGTGACCAGTGATCATGCGATGACCGGTCTGAGTCAAAGTGCCGCCGTCGGGCGCAGTTTCAGCATCGACTTTGACGACGACCAGCGCGGCGCGAAAACATTTGCGCTTGCGTTTTTGAACCTTTCAATCCCTTGCGGGACTATCGAGAATTCGCTCCATTCTAGCGACACGCCGGTCAATTTTTGCTTTGCCGGCTTACCCCTGTTTAAGCTTCACGCCGCCCTATTGATCTAATCTTTCCATTTTCTCTCGCTGCGACTTGGAAGGTGAAGGGGAGAAGACGCGCTTCAAGCCAATGCGCTCCAGCCCTCTTCCCGGTCAACCGTAATGGTGTTCTGCAATGTTTTAGGAGAAGAAAATGGAAGACTTTCCAATTTGGTTAAAACTGATTATTTGGGGAACTATCGGGCTAACGGTCGGGTATTCAATCTGGGGGATGCTGAGTTCCATTGGACATACCTGAGCCGCCGCGCCGGAAGCGGGTCTAACTAGCCACGGCTCACGATCCGCTTCCGTTCCGGCGCCTCCCGCTTTGTTCGCAGTTATTCCCTGCCACATTTGATTTCTTCCTGGCGCTGACGTCCTTGTTAGTGTTATTTTTTGCGACATTCTCCATTACTCCAGGAGGAATTCTATGCAGTTTTACAGACTCTATGCCGGCGATGACGGGCAGTCCCACTTCGAACCCTTGGACTCGAGCAAAACTTCCGAGTTCTTCAATACCACTCGCGATGTCCATAGCCTGCTCTTTAGGAATGATTTCGCGCCGCACATCGTTAACTACCATCGAGCCCCGCACCGCCGTTGGGTGATTACGCTGTCCGGCAGCGTCGATATCAGCGTCGGCGACGGCACCCGCATCACTTTTCATCCGGGCGATGTCCTTCTGGCCGAAGACACCACCGGCCAAGGCCACACAGCCACGCCGCATGATTGGCTGCGCGCGTATGTAAATCTCGAGGAGCCGCGACAACGCGCCTGATTGAAAGAAATATCCTCGAGCGATGAAGTGATCGTGACGATCGAAACTTATCACTCCAGGATTCGATGACTTCACCGGTTGAATCATGAACATTGCCAAATCCGCCAACGAAATTCGTTTCGTCGACACGACTCTGCGCGACGGCCATCTAAGCCTGTGGGCATCGAATATGCGCACCGGCATGATGCTGCCCATCGCCGAACGGCTCGATCGCGCCGGCTTTGAAGCCATCGAGATCATGTCGTCGGCTTTCTACAAGAAATGCGTGCGTGATCTAAAAGACGATCCGTGGGAGCGGATTCGCCTGCTGCGAAAGCGCATCCGAAATACGCCGCTGCGCTCGATCCGCAGCCGCTCCATGCTCGCCTTTCAAATCACGCCGCCGGCGATTGCCGATCTTTGGTTGGAGCGTTTAGCGGCAAACGGCATCGACGAGCTGCGCACTTCCGATCCGTCGAACACCCCGTCCTATTGGCGCCACGCGGTCGATACCGCCAAGCGTGCCGGCTTGAAAACCATCTTGAACATCATCTATTCGATATCGCCCAAGCACACCGATGAGTATTTCGTCGCCCGCGCGCGCGCCGCCGCCAAACTTGAGGTTGCACGCATTTGCTTCAAAGATCCTGGCGGCTTGCTCACGCCCGAAGCGACCCGGCGCCTGGTCCCATTGATCTTGCGCGAAGCCAACGGCAAGCCGGTGGAGTTCCATACGCATTGCAATACCGGACTAGGGCCACTCTGCTGCCTGGAAGCGATCCGGCTCGGGATCACATCGATCAATACGGCGATTCCTCCTCTGGCCGACGGCTCGTCCAACCCTTCCCTTTTCAATGTCGCCATGAACGCCCGCGCGCTCGGCTACCGCACCCGTGTCGACGAAGAAGTCCTCAAGCCGGTGCGCGACCATTTCGCAGCCATTGCCAAGCGCGAAAACCTGCCCGTCGGGAGACCGCTGGAATACGACGCATTTCATCCCCTGCATCAGGTGCCCGGCGGGATGATCTCGAATTTCCGCTTCCAGCTCGGCAATCTGGGCAAGCTCGATCAGCTCCCCGCTGTGCTCGAAGAGGTGACGCGGGTGCGCGCCGAGTTCGGCTATCCGATCATGGTGACGCCTTACTCGCAGTTTTTCGGGGTGCAGGCCGCGATCAACGTCATGGTCGGCCAGCGCTTTAAGGAAGTCACCGACGAAGTGCTGTTCTACACGCTCGGTTTCTGGGGCGACGAGGAGGCGCAATCGATCGAAGCGAATCTCAAAGACCGCCTGCTCGGTAGCGCGCGCGCCAAGGAGCTCGCCCAGTTGAAGCCGCCGGAAATGTCGCTCAAAGATTTTCGCGCCAAGTTTGGCGGCGCCGGCGTCAGTGACGATGATCGGTTGCTCCATTATTTTGCCGGTGCAGATGCGGTGAAAGCGATGCGCACGGCCGGCGCCCCGCAAGACTACTCCAGCTCATCCATGCGGCTCGTCGCTCTGATCGAGCAACTGGCCAAACGAAAAGGGGCCACGCGAGTCTATATTACCCGCAACGGTTTTAGCTTGCGGATGGAGCGCGCCCAGCCGCCTGGCACTTCATAGAACCCCGCATTTCGTGAATCCCTCCGGCTGTTGATGCCGGCCTCGGATTAACGGTACTTAAGCTTAATGCCCCTGCTCCGCGCCGCGCTATTCACGAGCCTGGTTGTTTTCTTTTTCGCCCGGGCCGATCAAGCGCGCGCCGCGAGTGGCTGGGCCTGTGCGACAGCCGCCAGCAGCTGCCCCACCCTTTTCATTGTGCATAATTCATGGCACGCCGCGATCGTGCTGCGCATCGAGCATCTTTCGAGCGCAGCCTTACCGGAGCTCGCTGATTTTCCGGACGCGCGCTTTATCGAGTTCAGCTGGGGCGACAAAGATTATTTTCCCGATCCGAATTCGGGATTTTTTCTGGGAATCAAAGCCGCGTTTTGGTCGCGCGGCAGCGTTCTGCACCTGGTCGGTTTCAACGAAGCGGTGGAAACGGTTTATCCGCGCGCGAAAATCATCGAATTACGCCTCTCGCCGCCCGCCCTGGATCGCCTCATCGGTTACCTCTCGCAAAGCTTTTCACGTCCGCAAGCCCAAGGGCGCGCGCCGGCGAGCGCCGGGCTGTATAGCTACAGCCGCTTCTATCCGTCGTCCGGTAAATTTAGCGCCGTCAACACCTGTAACACCTGGGTTGCCCAGGCGCTCGAAACCGCCGGCCTGCCAATCTCCCCGGCATGGGTGATCAGTGCCGCGCAACTCTCCGACCAGCTCGAAACAATTGCGGGCTCTCCTTAAAACGCTCCGCTTTGCTATGCAATCGTTCCGATTTCGTCCAATCGGTCTGACGGCGCGCGCTTTACGCTATGATCTGTAGGTAGTTTTGGCCATACGTGCGGAATAGGCCTTACAATTATGCGCGGCACGGCGGTTGCGGCGGATCGGGACAAACGGCACAATGTTTTTACGGAAAAAGTCCACTGATGACATGATGAAAACCAGCCGCACCTCGACCACAAGCGCCCTTCTATTTTGTATAATCCCCCTGGCCATCACGGCTTGCCGTCCCACTCCGGTTGGTCCCCCACCGCCTCCCGAGCCCGCCTCAGAGGCGCAAACAACCGAACCGGCGCCGGCTGAAATTTCAAAAGCGCCACCGCCGGCTGAATTACAGCAGGAAAAGATCCTGAGGCATCTGCCTGAATCGCGCATCGCCGGTCCTGAAAAAGATCTGGCGCCGCGGCGGATCGAATACAATACCATCGTCAACCTCCGCCCCTCGGAGGGCCCGCAAAACAGCACCTGGCGCTATCGCGTCACCCGGCAGGGACAAATCGTCGGATTTGAATTTTCCAATCCCGGCGGCAATCGTATTCTTCCGCCGCGGCGTGACCCGGTGAAGAATCAGTTTTTTGCCAGGGACTTCCAGTTCCGCTTCGACGAGCGCGCCCGCCAGGACATTCATCTCATGGTGTCGGATTGGGTGCCAGCCCGCGATCGCGTGTTTCGCCTAAGCGATCTGATGAACAGCTTGATGCTTTTTTTCCCGAGAGATGTTCTGCCGGCGATCGTCAACTGGCAAAACCGCAACATCGTCACCCTGCCCACGGGCGAAGAAGTCGAATTCGATGCCGCCACCCACGAAGTCGTTGCCGGGGTTTTCTCCGAAGCGCCGGTGGATCTCAATCCCGACCGCGCGGCTCGAAGCTTTCCAGCCGTCGCTTACCGGGGCAAGGGCGTCACGATCCGCGCCAACTCGCGCGGCGCCGATCCGAGAATCGGCACGTCATCTCTCATCACGACGGGCACGCCTCCGGAGAACTGCGACAAAGGAATTCTTTGCAGCCAGTGTGAAGTTCCGGCAAAGGATCTATGGGAACAAAGCGGCGCGGTTCGTTTCAAATTTGCCACCGACGCGGATTTTGATCGGTTTCTCTTGTCCCGCTGCAGCTTCGGTTTACCGCGAGTCGGCGCCGGCTTCGCGGTCGCGGCGCCGCCTCCCGCCCGCTAACGTCATTTACTTTTTTCGGTTTGCGTTGGCGCCGGTGGCTGCGTCTGCGGGCGCGTCCATTTTGGATCGACGGCCGCGGGCAGACACCACAAAGTGTATTCGTAGTACAATTGAGTTGTTTTCACCGAGATCCCGCTTGTCTTCTTTTCGGCGCCGGCCGACACCGTAGCGCTGATGCCGTCGGCCAGCATCGCTTGAGAGACCATCTCGCCCGGATAAGCTGCCGCCAAGCTGTCAACGATTTTCTTTTGTTCAGCCTTCAAAGCGGATAGACATTCTTTTCGGACATCGACGGCGTTGAGCAAATCCCACTTATCGACATTGCCTTCAGGACTAAGACCCCGGGGAGTTCCCTCTATTCTTCGGATGACGAGGCTATGTTTCCAAAGCAGCCAGTTCGCATCCGCCGACTGCGCGGTTGCCGCGATCAAGAACCAAACCAAGACAAACCATTTCATTGAGGCCTCCGTCGATCACTTTTCGATCCTGGGAACACCGTCATCATCGATCATGCGGCGCGCTGCAAATTATACCCGTCCTGTCGTGCGCTCGACAAGTTGTGCAAATTGTTGCAATCGGCCCGCAACCCTAATAGGAAGAAGACAAATCGTTGACTGGAGGAATTATGACGAGAGACTTAGTGATCGATGCCGACGGCCATTGTTACGAACCGGACACCGAGCTTGGGAAGTGGATGCCGAAAGAACTCGCCCACCTCGCGCCCAATCGCGTCACCGACAGTTCCGGCTATTCGCACTTGATGGTCGAAGGCAGGCTCGCGGGAAGACGCCGCTGGGGCGGCGGCGCGGATCGTGGCCAGGTTTTCGCGCCGCATATTGAGCGCAGCCGCCCGGGCATGACGGACCCCTTGAAGCGCCTGCCCGACATGGACGAAGAAGGCATCGACGTCGCCATCATTTTCGGCACCTCCATCGCCTTGATGGTCAACGGCATGGCGGATAAACCCTTGGCCGCCGCGGTATGCCATGCCGTCAATCGCTGGCTGGTCGAAGAATATCTAGCACCCGATCCGAAACGCTTGAAAGGCGTCGGCCTCATCCCCGTGCAAGATCCGGCCGCGGCGGTTAAGGAACTTGAGTACCTGGCCCAGCATCGTTCCATCGTGACCGCCATGCTGCCGACCAATGTCTACGGCATCAATCTCGGCCACCGCATGTTCGATCCGGTTTACGCCGCGGCGCAGGAAATCGGCATGCCGCTTTCGGTTCACCCGCAAACCGAGCACGACGGCCAGTTCGGCGTTTGGGGAGTGATGGGCGCCGGCAGCGAGCGCATGGAAAAATACAGCTACGTGCACATGACGGCGTTTCCCTTCGAGCTGATGATCGCGCTCATGCACATGATCGGCGAGGGCGTGTTCGACCGCTATCCCAAATTAAAAGTAGCTTTCATGGAAGGCGCATGCGGCTGGCTGCCGTTTTGGGCGGAACGCATGGACGAGCACTTCCACAAGCTCCGGCCGCAATGGCCGCTGCTGAAACGCAAACCGTCGGAAATCATAAAGAGCTCTCAGGTAGCTTTCACTTGCGAGCCCGAGGAAGCCATCTTGCCCTACGTTCTCGACACCATTGGCATTACCCAGGTCATGTACGCTTCGGATTACCGCCATTGGGATTCGGAATTTCCGGATTCCGTGCGCGAAGTCAGAAAAATTCCCGGCATGAGCGAGGATCAGCTGCGCCACGTGCTCGGCGAGAACGCGCGCGGCTGGTTTAATCTGAAGGAAGATGATTTACCCGTGCGCTGACATGGAACCGAAGGATCGAGGATGGGGATGGACGATAACGGATCGCATTATCGATCCGCGATTCTCAATCCTCGCTCCTCGAAACCCACTCAACGCTTGTCGCCCCACAGCTGGCTAAAAAACCCGCTGCTTTCCATCTCTGCCAGATAGCGCCGGTCCATAAGGTCCTGCGGTTTGACGTCATTGGCGCGCGCATTGGTCCTGGCCACTTCCTCGATCATCGGCTGGATCGCCGGCGCCTTGAGCTCCAGGCGCGGCTCCATAACCTTCATCTCGATCGAATAACTATCGTCCAAGACTTTCCGATCGCTTATACGTAGTTTTTTCTGCATCACCCGATAAACGATCTCCCGATCGCGATGCATCGCTTTGGACGCCTCGGCCATGGCGCGCATGAAACGGCCGACGACGGGGCCGCGTTTTGCGATCACCGAGCGACGGGTCGCGATGGTGGACGCCGCATAGGGAATGCCGATATCGGGGCCGAAAACCACATAGCGAAATCCGAGAGCGATCGCTTTGCCGTCGCTCGGAGGCAGCAAGGTCGCCGCATCGATGCGGCCGGACATGAGCGCGCCTACGGTCTCGGCCTCGCCGCCGGTCTGAATGAAGGTGATATCGCGCTCGGGATTCATCCCCGCGCGGCGAAAGGCCTGCACGGTGAAATAGTGGGTATTGCTGCCAATGCGGGTGACGCCGATTCTTTTTCCTTTGAGCTGTTCGAGCCTGGTGATCTCCGGTTTGGCCAGCACGCTTTGGGTCATCACGTTCTTGATGCTGCCGATGAACACCAAATCCGTGGCGCCGCTGACATAGGCGTTGACGATTCCGACGCCGCCCAACAGGCCGACTTCCACGTTGCCGCCGAGAATCGCCGCCGTAGCGGTCGACGAAGACGGAATGTACACGAAATCAAAATCGATATCGTGTTTCTTGAACAGCCCCAACTCTTCCGCGACCCAGGGCATCGCGTACGGCACGGCGTGGGCGGAATAGAGCGCCACGAGCTTGTCCGCCGCCCCAGGTGCACCTGGCAGCGACAAACACGCCAGCAAGGCCAAGACCGCGCTAGTTATGTGACGAACTGTTTTCGAGATTGGGTTCATACTCGGTCCTCGGCCCCCCAGCGCGCAAGGTTCTCACAAGCCAAAAAGCGCCTTCGCATTGCTGTAGAGAATCTTTTCCTTGTCGGCGTCGGAGATGCGCGGATGATTGCGCAGCGCGTGCAAATTGCCCGGGAACTCGTTGTCCCAGTGCGGAATGTCCGAGGCGTAGAGGAAATGCTCGGCGCCGAGATAGTTGATCGACTCGGGCAGCAGCGACTCGCCGGACTCCAGGCTGAAATACATCTTCGATTTGCGCACCAGATCGCTCGGTTTTTCTTTGAGCAGCGGCATTTCATGTTTGGCGCGCTTTTCCCAGTGTTCGTCCAAGCGGTCCAAATAATAAGGCAGCCAGGTCGCGCCGATCTCCAGGAACGCCAGCTTGAGATTCGGGAAGCGCACCGGCAATCCCTGGCAGACCACGTGGGTAAATTGCAGCAGCAGCCCGACGGTGAAAGCGTAGGAGTGCACTTCCGCGAACGTGGACAGGTTTGCGGCGCCGATCTCGTGCGAGTTGCTGCGCGAGCCGTGGATGCCGATGACCGCGCCCAACTTTTCCGCCTCGGCATAGACCGGATCGTAAAACGTGCTGCCCAAGGCCATGGGTAGGCCCATGGGCAGGATTTCAAAGCCCTTCAAGCCGAGCTCGGTCACGCCGCGCCGCAGTTCTGCGGCCGCCGCTTGCGGATCGCGCAAAGGCAAAACACCAACGCAGCTCACCCGATCGGAGAGCGCGTTGAACTCCTTGGCGAAGTGGGTGTTGCAGGCGCGCGCCACCGCGAGTTGGAACGGCAACTCCTGGATTTTCGACACGTTGCCGGAGCCTGTGGGGAAGCAAATGGCGTACTGCATGCCCTCACGTTCCATGATCGCGTGCCATTCATCGATCTGCTCCCCGGGGCTCAGATCTTCCCAGCGCACGGCCATATCAAAGCTGTCGAAGAGATTGGCATCCCAGGGCTGGTCGCGGGTGCGCAGCGCGGTGGAGCGCTTATCCCAAGGGGCTTCGAGATACTTGCGGATATATTTTTCCTTTTCCAAAACATGGCCATCGGCATCGATCACCGGACAATTCATCTTGACATCCTCCCTGATTCCAATTGCATATATCGATCACGCGTCACGACTGTCAATCTTCGACCACGGAGACAGCGGCTTTGACGCCCTTTCCCTTGAGTACCTGAACATACTCCTGTTGAATCTCCGGTGTTTCGTCCTCCATCGGAATCATCGTCCAGAGCGGATTGCGAAACCGGTCGTGGCTGTATTTGGGACTGTCGCCGCGCATGGCGAAATGGCGCATGGTGCCGTCGCCGGTATTGAAGTGGCCATGCCACATGAGATCGTCGGGCGAATAGACCGTCCCCACCTGGAACTCGTAGCGCTTGCGCTCCTCGCCGTCCTTCCACAGCATCACGTAGCCTTCGCCCTGGGTGATGATGATGACCGCCCCCGGGCCGTGGCGGTGGAAGGTGCTCCGGCAGCCGGGCGGAAACTCCGAAACGTGGCAGCCATAGGTCGTATCCGCCAAAGTGAAGCGCATGTGCTTCACGCCCTCGCCCTTCATCGGAAAGTCATCGAGCGGGAATTGATTCACGTCGGGGACCAGATTGGTCTCCCAGTAGCGATCGGTCATATGCTTGTTGAAGCGAAGAAAATCGTCGCCCTGGTGAAAGCGATCACGGAAGTTGAACGGATTGCGGAAAATAAATTCCTGATTGTGGAAAATGTTGATCATGCGCGGGCAGGTAGTGCCGGCGAATAGACGGACCGCCTCGTCGCGCGAGCCGTTATAGTGAATGTAGGCGGAATTAAGCGGTACCGCGAAGATCGCGCCCGGTCCCCACTCGAAAGTGACTTTACCCGTGCCGTCCTGCCAGATCGAGGTGGCGCCGCGGCCTTTGGCCACATAAATAATTTCCTCGAAAAGATGACGCTGCGGTAGAGTCTCGCTGCCGGGCGCGATTTCGCACACGTAGGCGTCGGTCTGCTGCTGATTGGAAAGATTGAGATAACAGCCGGCGGCTCCCATGCGTTTCCATGGACCGAGTTCCAATGTCGTCACGTCGCTCACGACGTTGCCTTTCACAATGGGAATACCTTCGTCGGTCTGCAGGAGATCGTAGGGCGTCGGCCCGAAATCGAGATGTTCGCGAAACGGTAAAAGCATATCGGCGCGATCTCCTTTGCGCTGTCCCTCTCATAGCACTAAAATCCGACACGGTCACACGGTTCGGCGACAGCCCCATGCTATTGCTTCATGCTCGCTATCTCTCGTATAGTTGCGGCATGGGGAAACAAGTCGCGCCGGGAATTACGCGCACGCAAACCTACGAGACGACCCTCGCAATGCGCGCGAGTCAGCTAAAAGCGGATGTTTTCTCGACCCCCGCCATGATCGGTCTGATGGAAAGAACCTGCGTCGACCTGACCGAGCCCTATCTCGAACAAAACGAGCAGACCGTCGGGATTCACGTCGACGTCCGGCATATGGCGCCGACAAAGATCGGCCAGAGAGTCACGGTGACCGCCGAGCTGCTCGACGTGGCGGGCAAAAAACTGCGCTACTCGGTTTCCGCGACCAACGATCAAGGCGTAAAGATAGGCGAAGGAACCCATCGAAGAGCGGTAATCAATACAAACGGCTTTGGCGGCGCCAATTCAAAAGAAAGGGGAGCCTTATGAAACTCTACTCCTACCAACCCTGACCCTACGCCCACAGGACAAGGATTGTCCTGGCAGAAAAGAAAATTCCCCATCAACTCATCGAGTGCGATCTCTCCAATAAGCCAAAGGACCTATTGGAGCTGAATCCTTACGGCAAAGTTCCCGTGCTGGTCGACGGGGAAGCGGTCATCTACGAATCGGCGATCATCAATGAATATCTTGAAGAGAAATATCCCCACGCGCCGCTCATGCCCAGCGACCCGGTGCAGCGCTCGCGCGCCCGCATCTGGATCGATTACTGCAACACGCGCCTGCAAGCGGCCGCGGGTTACATCGCCCACGATCACGAAGTGGAGAAATCGAAAGAGCGGCTGCGCGGCTATCTCGAAAATCTGGATAAGGAAATGCGCGATCGCCAATTTATTGCCGGCAACTATTCGCTCGCCGACATTACCTACATCCCTTTTTTCTGTCGTTTGCAGCGCTACCAGACCACTATCGGTGATGATTTGCCGAATGTGAAATCGTGGATGGAGCGGCTGCTCGAACGTCCGGCGGTACGTTCTACGCCGTAACTGTAAAGAGAGCTTGGGATCGGCGCGTCTTGGAGTCAACGCGCGTTGT